>NZ_JARVSV010000057.1:0-50899 GCF_030209025.1 Pseudomonas sp. MEJ086 | reverse complement strand
ACCCCTGTTACCGCCGTGAAAGGGCGGTGTCCTAGGCCACTAGACGAAGGGGACGTTGCCCGGAATTTCCGGCTTCCTCGTTGTGCTTTTCAGCATTACCGTGGAAGTGGCGCGCATTCTATGGAGCCTTTCAACGGTCGTCAACCTCTCAAATAAATATTTTTAAAATCAACGACTTCACCCGGGATTTCAGCCACCCGGAGAGAGCCGTGGCCCCTTCTTGCCAGCAGTCCCTATAGAGGATGGCAGTCAAGCGTGTTGCTGCCATGCTGGCAAGTGGCCCACAATGCGAATGATCGGCGGCTCGGCTTGCCTACGGGCTATGGCCACAGGGTCTGCGCTGCTCCCCTGGCTCGGCGCAATCACCGCTAGGAGCCTACTCAACTAAGCACTACACTCGTGTCGAAAGGCGCTCTAGAGGTTAAAACGATGTCCTCGTTGATGATTACCATGGCGATAGTAGCTGGCATCACCTTGCTGGTGCTCATCGCCTATCTGAATCAACTGGCCGAAAACAACAAGCGCAAGAAGGCACGCCTCAAGGCGGACCTGGGCGAGCGCTACCGGCGTATCGCCGATCTCAACGAGCAGTTCGCCGGCCAACTGATGAGCCCGGAGCTGAAACTGCTGCTCAGCCGCCTGCAGTTGCACTTCGCCGAACGCCTGCTGGAAGTCGACAAGAAGGATGCGGCCTATGCCGCCATGGCCGAGGAACTGCGCAAGTTCATTGGCCAGGGCGAAGCCATCGCCGTTCGCAACGCGCCCTTCCCGGTGACCGATGATGAACGCGCCAAACTGGTTCGCGCTCAACTGGAAGCCCTGCATGGCCAGATCACCAAGGCGGCGCAGACCGGTCTGTTACCGGTCGATGAGGCCAAGCACTGGGCACAGGAAACTCGCCACATGCTGGCCCAGCTCTATATAGAGCTGTACGGCAATCAGGCCCGTCAGGCGCTGCAGCAGCAACAGAACGGCCATGCACGCCTCGCTCTGGAGCGCGGTGTGCAGTTCCTGCAGAAGCAGGCCGACACCGCACGCTACCAGGCACAGTTGGCGCAGTTCCAGAAACAGTTGGCGCGCGTAAACGCCACGCTGGTCAGCCCGGAGCGGCAGGAAGGCGACGAGTCCAGCGAGCTCAACGAAGGGCTGAAATCACTGGAAGGCGATGGTGACTGGAAGAAGAAGGCGCTGTACGACTAGCGCCTCCCCTCAGCAATCACTCGCCTGTAGCAGCACAGCCGCAAGGCCTTCGATACCGCGCTGGTCTGCCTCGCTGAAGCGACCGATCAGCGGGCTGTCCAGGTCCAGCACACCGATCAGCCGGCCGTCCTTGATCAACGGCACGACCAGCTCACTGTTCGACGCACTGTCGCAGGCGATATGCCCGGCGAAGGCATGCACGTCCTCGACCCGCTGGGTTTGCAGCGATGCCGCCGCAGCGCCGCATACGCCGCGGCCGAACGGGATGCGCACGCAGGCGACCTTGCCCTGGAATGGCCCCAGCACCAGTTCATCGCTCTTGACCAGATAGAAGCCGGCCCAGTTGAGCCCTTCGAGCTCGTGGAAGACGAAGGCGCTGAACTGCGCAGCGTTGGCGATGAAATCCCGCTCGCCACTCAGCAGCGCCTCCAATTGGGCGGTCAACAGCGGGTAGCCGTCGAGGCCGGCACCACTTTCACTCAAATCGATCATCGCGACGTCTCCAGCAGTTGCAGGCCCACCCACTGGCGGGCGAATTGATAGGCACAACGGCCGTTGCGATTGCCACGCCCGGTCGCCCAGCGCACGGCAAGCTTTTCCAGATCCTCGTTCCACTGCCACTGCAGGCCGTTCTCCGCCGCCTGAACCTCGATCCAGTGACGCACCACATCCAGGTAATGCTGCTGGGTGAAGGGATAGAAGGACAGCCACAAACCAAAACGATCCGACAGCGCGATCTTGTCCTCGACCGCCTCGTTCGGGTGCAACTCGCCATCGACGACCTTGGTATTGGCGTTGTCACTCTCGCGCTCCGGCACCAGGTGGCGACGGTTGGAGGTGGCGTACAGCAGCACGTTCTCCGGCGAGCGCTCCAGGGAACCGTCGAGCACGCTCTTGAGCACCCGGTAATCGCCCTCGCCAGCCTCGAACGACAGGTCATCGCAGAACAGGATGAAGCGCTGCGGCAGTTTCATCAGTTGCTCCACCACACGCGGCAGATCGGCCAGGTGATCACGCTCGATCTCGATCAGGCGCAGCCCGGCGCTGGCATGTTCGGCCAGCAGCGCACGTACCAGAGACGATTTTCCGGTACCGCGAGCGCCCCACAGCAGCGCGTGGTTGGCCGGCATACCCTGAACGAACTGGCGGGTATTGCGCGCCAGTTGCTCGCGCTGGGTGTCGACACCGATCAAATCGCTGAGGCTCATGTCCAGGCTCACCTTCAACGGCTGCAGATAGCCGCCGCGTCCTTCACGCTGCCAACGAGCGGCCAGGCTGCGCTCCCAGTCCAGCGGCTCGCGGGTGGCAGGCAGCAACGGCTCCAGACGTGTCAGAACGCTGTCGGCACGTTGCACAAAATCAAGCAAGCGGGAATCCACGGTCAGTTCCTCGAATCATCAGTATGTGAGGCAGGTGTGCCGAAAAGCAGGCCATATCGACTATGCTTGAGCAGCGATCGGAACGAGACAGCGCCTTATATGGAAATCCCACTGACACAGCGGCTGTCATTCAAACAGGCCGGTATCACCGTCATGGTGGCGTTCATCATTGGCACGCTGCTCAGCCTGGTGCAGATAGGCGTCGATTATGCCAGCGAAGATGCCGCCATCAACCGCGAGATTCGTGCGCTGATGGAGATCAGCCACAATCCTGCCGCGCGTATCGCCTACAACATCGACGCCGAACTGGCACAGGAGCTGGTCGCTGGCCTGTCACGCTCGCCCGCCGTGACGGGCGCACGCATCGTCGACAGCAATGGCGAATCCCTGGCCAGCACCACGCAGCCCCCGGCGGAAAGCAACTATCGAATCTTCAGCGACTTCCTGTTCGGCAACAGCCGCCATTTCGAAACTCGCCTGTCGGTCGAGCATGCGCCTGACGAACAACTGGGCATGCTGCAACTGGACATCGACACCTACGCATTCGGCAGCAACTTCCTCAAGCGCTCGCTGCTGACCCTAGTCAATGGTTTTACCCGGAGCCTGCTGCTGTCGGTGATTCTGCTGGTGCTGTTCTATTTCATGCTGACCAAGCCACTGAACCAAGTAATCCAGGCGCTCGCCGATCGCGACCTGCGCACCCCGGATCGCACCCGCCTGCCCTGCCCGCCCGGCCACGAGCGCGACGAGATCGGCGTGCTGGTGGATGTCGCCAACCGCCAGTTCGCCAGCATCGCCACCGAGATCGAGCATCGACGCAACGCCGAAGACCGCCTGACCGACTACCTGGGCGAACTGGAAGCCATCGTTTCCGCCCGCACAGTCGAACTGAAGGCCGCCAACAGCCGCCTCAGCCGCTCCAACGAAGAGCTCGAGCAAGCCCGGCACGACGCCCTGGCAATGGCCCAGGCACGCTCCATTTTTCTGGCCAACATGAGCCATGAGATCCGCACCCCGCTGAACGGCCTGCTGGGCATGCTGGCACTATCTCTGGAAGGTCCATTGGGCAGCGAGCAGCGCCAGCAACTGTCGATCGCCCATGATTCCGGCAAGGTGCTGGTCGACCTGCTCAACGATATTCTCGACCTGTCGAAATTCGAGGCCGGGCAGCTGGAACTGGAACGCATCGCCTTCGACCCAGGCGCACTGGTGGAAGGTACCGCGAGCCTGCTATCGCAGAATGCCCTGCCCGGCGTGGAGCTGACCTGCCTGATCGACCCGAACCTGCCTGCCCAGTTGCTCGGCGACCCGACGCGGGTGAGGCAGATCATCAGCAACCTGCTGTCCAATGCCCTGAAGTTCACCCGTGAGGGCCGCGTCGATATCCGCATCAGCGCGGAGGCGGAGCGGGTTCGCATCGAGGTCTGTGACACCGGCATCGGCATCCCCGCCGATGCCCAGGCACGTATCTTTCAACCCTTCACCCAGGCAGGCGCGGACATCACCCGGCAATTCGGCGGCACAGGCCTGGGCCTGGCGCTGACCCGACGCCTATGCGAAGCCATGCAAGGCCAGCTGGAACTGCAATCCACGCCCGGCAGCGGCAGCCGCTTCACCGCAACGCTGCCACTGCCGAGCCTGCAGGCGGCGCCAACAGCACCTCGGCTATCTGGGCGTGTACTGGCGATCTGCGCAGCCGACACCGGCCTCGCCGAACTGCTGCCCACCCTGGTGGAAAGCTGGGGCCTGGATTACCGGCGCCTGGACAGTGCCGAACAGGCCAGTGACATCGATGCCGACGTGCTGATCAGCGACTGCCCGAGCTGCATGAAGCGCCTGCGCCAGCGCACGGCGACGCCGATCATTCTGGTGACTGCCTACGGCAGCTTCCTCGACACCGAACAGGCCATCGCGCTATCGCCGCTGGAGCAGGTCGCCAGGCCCCTGACCCGCCAACACCTGCTACAGGCGCTCGGCCACGCCCTGCAGGAGCCCGCTGAGAACCCGGCAGGCTCACAGGCACCTGCCGCGGCGCCACGCAAGCAGGCGCGTGTATTGCTGGTCGAGGACAACCCGGTCAACCAATTGGTGGCCAAAGGCATGCTCAGCAAGCAGGGCATCGACGTGACGCTGGCCAACAACGGCGAGCAGGCACTGGAACGACTGCAGGAGGAGACCGTCGATCTGGTGCTGATGGATTGCAACATGCCGATCATGGACGGCTACGAAGCCAGCCGACGCATTCGCGCCAACCCCGCCTGGCAGCATCTGCCGATCATCGCCCTGACCGCCAACGCGCTTTCCGAAGAGCGCGAGCGCTGCCTCGCAGCAGGTATGAGCGATTACCTGGCCAAGCCCTTCCGTCGCGAAGAGCTGCTCGGCCTGCTCGACAAGTGGCTGCCAGCCTGACGGTTCAAGGCACCTGAAGACTGCGCATGCGCTGCAGCAACTGATCCAGTTGCGCGCGCAGCGGCTCCAGTTCCGCGCTGTCGACAGCGTGTTCGCAGAGCAGTTCGCGCTTCAGTTCTGGCACTTGGGCGCGCAACTCGCGCCCAGCGGCGCTGAGCCCCAGATGCACTTCGCGCTCATCCTCGGCACTACGTCGACGCTGCACCAGGCCGGCTTGCTGCAGGCGCTTGAGCAGAGGCGTCAGGGTGCCCGAGTCGAGCAGCAAGCGTTCGCCAAGAGCCTTCACCGTCGGTTGCTCAGGCGGCGTTGCATCCCACTCCCAGAGCACCAGCATGGCCAGATACTGGGGATACGTCAGTTGCAACCTGTCGAGCATCGGCTTGTAGGCACGCACCACCATGCGGGAAGCGGCATACAGCTTGAAACACAGCCGCTGATCGAGTTGCAGTTCATCCATCGAGCAGCGCTTCGATGGCAGCGCTCAGCGCCTGGGGCTTGGTGGTGGGCGCGTAGCGTTTCACCTGGCGGCCATCGCCACTGATCAGGAACTTGGTGAAATTCCATTTGATGCGTTGCGTGCCCAACAGGCCGGGCGCCTCGCGCTTGAGCTGCACGTACAGCGGGTGCGCGCCATCACCATTGACCTCGATCTTGCGAAACAGCGGGAAACTGACGCCGAAATTCAGCTCGCAGAAGCTGGAGATCGCCTTCTCGTCACCCGGCTCCTGCTTGCCGAACTGATTGCAGGGAAACCCCAGCACCACCAGCCCTTTGTCGGCGTACTGCTTCCAGAGGCTTTCCAGGCCCTGATACTGCGGGGTGAAGCCGCACTGGCTGGCGGTGTTGACCACCAGAATCGCCTTGGCGCCGAAATCCGCCAGGCTCTTACGCTCGCCGCTGATCGTGATGCAGGGTATCGCCAACAGGTCTTGGGTCATGGGTGCGGGCTCGCCGGGGTAAAGGAGCGAGAAGAATAGTCGGCAATTGAATTGCACACAATTCAATTGCTCAAAAACAAGGCCCGTCATAAGCGGGCCGAATGATGACTCGCGCTCTACGCCTGGCGTGGCACGTGCTTGAGCGACACCGAGTTGATGCAATAACGCAACCCGGTCGGGCGCGGGCCATCGGGAAATACGTGTCCCAGGTGAGCGTCACAGTTGCTGCAGCGCACTTCGATACGGTGCATGCCGTGGCTGAAGTCTTCCAGCTCGGTGATGACCTCGGCGTTCAGCGGCTGGAAATAACTCGGCCAGCCGCAGCCGGAATCGAACTTGGCATCGGAGTCGAACAGTGGCGTGCCGCAGCACACGCACTGGTAGACGCCAGGCACCTTGCTGTCGTGGTACTCCCCAGTGAACGGACGTTCCGTGCCGCCCAGCCGGCAGACGTTGAACTGCGTGTCCGACAACTCCTCGCGCCAGGTTTCCAGTGGTTTTTCGAGCTTGCTCACAGGCCGTCCTCCTCGGGATAAAAAAGCCCTATCTGTATCTTTGCCCGACTCAGGCTGACACGTATGATTCGACACCTCAACCCGCCACGGCTCGCCGCCGCCTCGGCCCGCTGAAGGCCGCACCTCTTCGATTCGGGATTCTTCACCATGCAGGTCAGCAAATCCAACAAGCTCGCCAACGTCTGCTACGACATTCGCGGTCCGGTGCTCAAGCACGCCAAGCGTCTGGAAGAAGAAGGCCAGCGCATTCTCAAGCTGAACATCGGCAACCCGGCCCCCTTCGGTTTCGAAGCACCCGATGAAATTCTTCAGGATGTGATCCGCAATCTGCCTACTGCACAGGGCTACAGCGACTCCAAGGGCCTGTTCAGCGCGCGCAAGGCGGTGATGCAGTACTACCAGCAGAAGCAGGTGGAAGGCATCGGTATCGAGGACGTCTACCTCGGCAACGGCGTATCCGAGCTGATCGTCATGGCCATGCAGGCACTGCTCAACAACGGCGACGAAGTGCTGATCCCGGCCCCGGATTACCCGCTGTGGACCGCTGCCGTGGCCCTTTCCGGTGGTAACCCGGTGCACTACCTGTGCGACGAACAGGCCGGCTGGTTTCCGGACATCGCCGACATGCGCGCCAAGATCACCCCGAACACCAAGGCCCTGGTGCTGATCAACCCGAACAACCCCACCGGCGCGGTCTACTCTCGGGAAGTACTGCTGGACATCGTCGAGCTGGCGCGCCAGCACAACCTGGTGGTGTTCTCCGACGAGATCTACGACAAGATTCTCTATGACGAAGCCCAGCACATCTGCACCGCCTCCCTGGCGCCGGACGTGCTCTGCCTGACCTTCAACGGCCTCTCCAAGTCCTATCGCGTGGCCGGCTTCCGCTCCGGCTGGGTAGCCATTTCCGGGCCCAAGCACCGTGCCACCAGCTATATCGAAGGCCTGGATATACTCGCCAACATGCGCCTGTGCGCCAACGTGCCGAGCCAGCATGCGATCCAGACCGCCCTCGGTGGCTACCAGAGCATCAATGACCTGGTACTGCCCAACGGCCGTCTGCTGGAACAGCGCAACCGTACCTGGGAACTGCTCAACGACATTCCGGGTGTCAGTTGCGTCAAACCCATGGGCGCGCTGTATGCCTTCCCGAAGATCGACCCCAAGATCTGCCCGATCCACAACGACGAGAAGTTCGTGCTCGACCTGCTGCTCTCCGAGAAACTGCTGGTGGTTCAGGGCACCGCGTTCAACTGGCCGTGGCCGGACCACTTCCGGGTCGTCACCCTGCCCCGCGTCGATGACCTGGAGCAGGCGATCGGCCGAATCGGCAGCTTCCTCAAGACCTATCGCCAGTAACGGCATCGGGGACCGAGAGCCATGGACCTGCAGATAGACGACTTCTACAAGGACGCCGCCAGCGGTCTGCTGGCGCTGTATCAGGTATTCCCGCGCAAGGCCGCGTTGTACGTGGAAGACCTGATCGGCCGCGAGGAGCCGGATGAGTTCGGCCTGCCGAGCAAACGCCACCAGGCCTGCCTGGACGCTCTGCTGTGGCTCGCCGACGAGGGTTACCTGCGTTACGAGTCGACTATCGGCTACGACGCAGTCGACCAGGCGGTCCTGACGGAAAAAGGCTTCCTGCGTCTGTCGCGCAGCCTCCCCCACGCCCTGCCCGATGGCGAGGTGCCTCCTCCGGCAGTACACCGGGTGATGGCTACCCTGGCCTTTCAACTGCGTGAAGCCCTGGCTCAGCAACATGGTGAACGGATTGCGCGACTGACCCGCCAGCTCTTCGAACAGCGCGCTGCAGCGCCCCGCTCCTAGCGGCAGAGGTGCCGGGAAAACCGCAATAAACGCGGTTTTTCTCGGCCTCGATTGAAATAAACCGGAAAAACCCCATCTAAGCAGCTGTCCCCCTGCTGCGCAGTGGTCCCTGACAGGGGCCGTGCGACACAGTTTGAAATAGTCACTCGGTTGAATAGCCACAGGGCGAGCCCTTATATAGCCGCCGTATCGAGCCTGTATTTCCCGTGAGGAGTCGTTTCACACCATGATGCGCATTATGTTGTTCCTGGCTACCAACTTGGCGGTGCTGGTCATCGCCAGCATCACCCTCAAACTGCTGGGGGTTGATCGCTTTACCGGCCAGAACCACGGCAGCCTGCTGATTTTCTGCGCCGTCTTCGGTTTCGCCGGCTCGCTGATCTCGCTCTTCCTGTCCAAATGGATGGCGAAGATGAGCACCGGCACCGAGATCATCACTCAACCCCGCACGCGCCATGAACAGTGGCTGCTGCAGACCGTCGAAGAGCTGTCCCGCGAAGCCGGCATCAAGATGCCGGAAGTGGGTATCTTCCCGGCCTACGAGTCCAACGCGTTCGCCACCGGCTGGAACAAGAACGATGCACTGGTCGCCGTCAGCCAAGGCCTGCTCGAGCGCTTCTCGCCCGATGAAGTGAAAGCCGTACTGGCCCACGAAATCGGCCACGTCGCCAATGGCGACATGGTTACCCTGGCGCTGATCCAGGGCGTGGTGAACACCTTCGTGATGTTCTTCGCCCGCATCTTCGGCAACTTCGTCGACAAGGCGATCCTCAAGAACGAAGGCGGTCACGGTATCGGTTACTTCGTGGCGACCATCTTCGCCGAGCTGGTACTGGGCATCCTGGCCAGCATCATCGTCATGTGGTTCTCGCGTAAGCGCGAATACAAGGCGGACGAAGCTGGCGCCCGACTGGCCGGCACCGGCGCCATGATCGCTGCACTACAGCGCCTGCGTGCCGAACAGGGCGTTCCTGTACAGATGCCTGACAGCCTGACCGCTTTCGGTATCAATGGTGGCCTGAAGAACGGCCTGGCCGGCCTGCTGATGACCCACCCCAAGCTGGAAGATCGCATCGAAGCCCTGCGCCGCCTGGGCTGATAGCGACACGAACGAAAAAGGCGACCGCGAGGTCGCCTTTTTTGTGCCTGCCATTCGCTCAGAGCAGCCGCAATCGATAGACGCGCTCATCCATGCGAGTGAGCCCTCGGGCAGTGAATCGTTCCTCCATGGCGTCCTGGCTTTCCAGCAGTTGGCTATCCCAGACACTGCCGGACCAGCCGCTCACCTCCTCATCGCTGACGGAAAAGGGTGGCCCGTTCATCAACGACTGATCGTAGTCCAGGGTCACCAGCAACCCCTGGCTTCCTCCAGGCAGCACGCTCTGCAGATGGCGGACATAACGCTCGCGCATCTCGGCTGGCAAGGCGATCAGAGCTGCGCGGTCGTAGAACAGCGCACAATCTGCGAGCTGTTCGCTGCCGAGCGCGAAGAAATCACCACAGTACAGCTCGATCCTTCCGTGCCGGTAAACCAGAAATGCCCCCTCCTGAGTGACCGTCGCGTCCAGACCCTGCTCGGCGAAGAATGCCTCGACGGCGGTGCGTGCCAGCTCCACGCCAATCACCCGATGCCCCCGCTCGGCCAGCCACACCATATCCAGGCTTTTGCCACACAAGGGCACCAGCACCCGAGCGCCATCCGCTGCCGTAAAACCAGGCCAATAGCGGCGCAGGAACGGGTTGACCTCGGCCGCATGAAAACCGATCTGATTATTCTGCCAACGCGTTTGCCAGAACGCTTCCTGCATGATGCCTCCACGAAACAATCGATAAAACAGATAAAAACAGCTATCAAATAGCCGTTGTTCACCCAGCCTAGCTGATAGATCATCATCCTACCTTCAGGAGATCATCATGTTACCCAGCCTGTTCATTTCCCATGGTTCACCCATGCTTGCCCTGCAGCCAGGCGCCAGCGGCGTTGCTCTCAGCCGTCTTGCTGGGGAGTTGCCGAAACCACGCGCCATCGTGGTGGTATCGGCGCATTGGGAAAGTGCCGAATTGCTGGTGATGAGTGCGGCTCAACCGCAAACCTGGCACGACTTCGGCGGCTTCCCCCCGGAACTCTATCAGGTGCAATACCCGGCGCCCGGCAACCCGCAACTGGCAGAGGACATCCTGCAGTGCCTGAAGACCGCCGGCCTGCCTGCCCGTGCCGATGAGCGCCGGCCGTTCGACCACGGCAGTTGGGTACCGCTGTCGCTGATGTATCCGCAAGCGGACATTCCGGTGGTGCAGGTGTCGCTGCCAAGTCACAAGGGCGCAGCCCTGCAGGTGCAGGTTGGCGAGGCGCTGGCCGGGCTGCGTGAGCAGAACGTGCTGCTGCTCGGTTCCGGCAGCATCACTCACAACCTCGGCGAACTGGACTGGCGTGCCGCTCCGGAAACGGCGACGCCCTGGGCTGCGGAGTTCCGCGACTGGGTGGTCGACAAGCTGCAGCGTGATGACCTGCAGGCGCTGCTCGACTACCGCCAGCAAGCGCCTCATGCCCGTCGCAATCACCCCAGCGAGGAGCACCTGCTGCCGCTATTCTTCGCCCGCGGTGCCGGCGGCACCTGTCAGATCGAACACCAGGGTTTCACCCTCGGAGCGCTGGGCATGGACATCTACAGCTTCGCCTAGCAGAAGCGCTCCAGGGTGCTGAGCAGGACCTGCACCTTGGTAATCGACTCCTGATACTCGGTCTGCCAGGCCGAGTCGGCAACGATACCGCCACCGCCCCAGCAACTCATGGTGCCGTGCCTGGCCAGCAGGCTGCGGATGGCGATGGAGCTGTCCATCTCGCCGCGCACGTCCAGATAGAGCAGCGAACCGCAATACAGACCGCGCCGGGTGGGCTCCAGTTCGTCGATGATCTGCATTGCGCGAATCTTCGGCGCGCCGGTGATGGAGCCGCCCGGAAAGGCGCCCAGCAACAGGTCCAGCACATCCTTGTCGGCAGCCAGCTCACCGGTCACCGCACTGACCAGATGATGTACGTTCGGGTAGCTCTCCAGTGCGAACAGCTCGGGCACGCGCACCGAGCCGATCCGGCAACTGCGCCCCAGATCGTTGCGCAGCAGATCGACGATCATCAGGTTCTCGGCGCGGTCCTTGGGGCTTTCGAGCAAGGCGCGGGCATTGTCCGCATCCTCCTGATCGCTGCGCCCACGGGGCTGAGTCCCCTTGATCGGTCGGGTTTCCACCTGCCCCCTGCTGACCCGAATGAAGCGCTCTGGCGAAAGGCTCAGCACCGCACCGCCATCTGCCAGCGTCAGGTAGCCGGAAAACGGCGTCGGGCAGGCCTGGCGCAGGGCGCGGTAGGCCTGCCAGGGCTCACCCTGGTAGCTGGCACGAAAGCGCTGGGCGAAGTTGACCTGATAGCAGTCACCGGAAGCGATATAAGCATGAATGCGGGCGATGGCACGGGCGTACTCATGTGCCTCGATGTCGGCCTGGAAGGGCCCAAGCAAGGCGAATGGCGCCTCTTGCGACGCGACTGGTGGCGTGCACCGGAACAGGGCGAGCAAGCGCGCCTGCTCGCTGCTGGAGAGCGATGGGTGAAACACCAGTTGGCTGGTCTGTGCATGGTGGTCGCTGATCAATGCCCAAGGGTACAAGCCGAATACGGCGTCGCCAAGACCCAGGTCATCCCTGGCCTGCTCGGGCAGCGCCTCGATGCGACGACCGAAATCATAGCCGAGGTAACCGAGCAGGCCACCCGCGAACGGCAACTCGAGCCCGGCCGGTAGCTCGGCCTCACCCAGAGCCGCCAGCCCCTCGCGCAGGCGCGCGAAGAAGTCCATGCCTGACTCACCCTCCTCCGCGCTCAGCGTCGCCTGAGGCCAGGCGCTGAGCAGGTCGTAACGCCCACGCGACGCGATCGGCCGACCGGAATCCAGCAACACCGCACCCGGTGCCTGGCGCACCCGTTCGAAATAAGCGGCGGGATCTGCCTGATACGGCAGGGAGTGGACGAGACAGGTAGGCATTCAATGCATCACACGGACAAGGACGGCCGATTGTAGAGCCGCAGAGGGGATAGTCCTAGGGTCTGTTGCCGTTTCAGCACGACCGCGCCACAGCGGCAACAGACGCTGGCTTCCAGCGCCTGGCTGAACGAGCTTTTCGAGGCCCGGAAACGACTCGGGGGAGCCAATGGCTCCCCCGAGTTCTACAGCATCGCGGATCAGTCTTCGCGATAACGACGCAGCTTCAGCGGCTTGCCGGCAACACGGGTGTCCTTGAGCTTGCTCAGCAGACGCTCGAGGCCATCTTCCGGCAGCTCCACCAGGCTGAAGCTCTCGCGGATCTGGATCCGACCGATCGCTTCACGAGCCAGACCACCTTCGTTGAGGATAGCGCCCAGCAGGTTCTTGGCAGCGATGCCATCACGCGCACCCAGCGCGGTACGGCAACGCGCACGACCTTCGCCCAGCGGCATCGGCGCGCGGCGCTCGCGGGAATCGCTACGCTCACCACTGCGCTCGCCCTCACGCTCGCGACGCTCACGCGGAGCACCACCAACGCCCGGCACCAGCGGCTGCTCGCGCTCGACGCTGGCCAGATCCAGAGGCTGACCATTGGTAGCCTTTTTCAGCAGCGCAGCGGCCAGGGCACGTGGCGTGCAGCCGATGTCAGCGGTCAGGCGATCGAGCAGCTCACCATGGCTGGCCTCGGCATCGGCAACCAGCGGCGCCAGGCCATTGGTGAGCTTCTTGATGCGCGCATCGAGAACCTGCTGGCCGTTTGGCAGTTTGACTTCACCAACCTTCTGACCCGTTACTCGCTCGATTACCTGCAGCATGCGACGCTCGCGCGGCGTTACCAGCAGCAGCGCACGACCTTCGCGACCGGCACGGCCGGTACGACCGATACGGTGCACGTAGGACTCGGGGTCGTACGGCATGTCGACGTTGAATACGTGGGTGATACGCGGCACGTCGATACCACGGGCAGCGACGTCGGTAGCGACGACGATGTCCAGACGGCCATCCTTGAGGGACTCGATCACGCGCTCGCGCTGGTTCTGGGCGATGTCACCATTCAGGGCGGCAGCCTTGTAGCCTTTGGCTTCCAGCGCAGCGGCCAGATCCAGCGTCGCCTGCTTGGTACGCACGAAGGCGATCAGCGCGTCGAATTCTTCGACTTCCAGCAAGCGCAGTACGGCGTTGGTCTTCTGATCGGCATGGATCATCAGATGCGCCTGCTCGATACGCGAAACGGTCTGCGTCTTGGCCGCGATCTTGATGTGCTGCGGATCACGCAGGTGCTTTTCAGCGATGGCGCGGATCGAGTGCGGCAGGGTCGCGGAGAACAGCACGCTCTGGCGGCTTTTCGGCATGGCTTCGAAGATCACTTCGAGGTCATCCATGAAGCCCAGCTTGAGCATTTCGTCCGCTTCATCGAGCACCAGGTACTGGATGGTCGACAGCACTTTCTCGTCGCGACGCAGGTGGTCGACCAGACGGCCCGGGGTGGCAACGATAACCTGCGCGCCCTGGCGGATGGCCTTGAGTTGCGGGCCCATAGGCGCACCACCGTAGACGGCGACCACGTTGAGGCCGGGCATCTGCTTGGAGTAGGTTTCAAACGCGGTGGCGACCTGCAAAGCCAGCTCGCGGGTCGGCGCCAGAATCAGCGCCTGGGGCTCGCGCTTGGCCGGATCGATTTTCGACAGAATCGGCAGCGCGAACGCTGCGGTCTTGCCGGTACCGGTCTGAGCCTGGCCGATCATGTCCTGGCCGGAGAGAATCACCGGAATGGCCTGGTACTGGATGGGCGAAGGCTCTTCGTAGCCGACGGCGGTCAGGGCGGAGAGAATATTGGCGTGAAGGCCGAGTGCGGCGAAGCCGCCGGTTTCCTGGGTCATGGGTCTGCCTCTAGTGCATCCGCAAAGACCCATGTTCCAAAGCTGCACATGCCATGTAGGACCTTGTGGGTCACCCTGGCAGCCATGTCGGCGGGGATTTGCGAAAACGTGGTGAAAAGTGAATCGTCAAGATAGCCCGCATGGCGGACTGGCTGCCGAAAATAGCTTCCGGGCGAGTTGCACTACTTGAACGTGGCCATGAATTGGCCGGCGCGTACTATACCGGAATTCATATAGACGTGTGCGTTTTTTCACACAATAAACAGTCCATTGCGGCCCGTCAGACAACCTGCGGCATTGTGCCACGGGCCGTATTGCCGGTGGTCAGACCCTGCTCGTCAATTGCGCCTCGATGGCGGCTTTATCCACCACCGACCAGACTTCGGCGATCTTTCCGTCGCGAAACGCGTAGAACACGTTTTCGCTGAAGGAAACTTTGCGACCATTGCCTGGCAGATCGAGAAAGCGGCCTTTCGGTGCGCAATGAAAATCCAGGCGACTGCCGATGGTCGATTCTTCACAAGTCAGCAGACGGATGTTGAAGCGCAGATCGGGGATTTCCTGAAAGTCGCGCTCGAGCCTCTCTCGGTAACCGGTGAGGCCCAGGCGACGACCGTTGTGCACCGCGTCGTCGTGAACGAAATTCCCCAGGTTCACCCAGTCCTGACGATTCAGGCAGTCGATATAGGCGCGGTACACCGCCGGAAGGTCTTGCTCACTCATGGTAATACTCCGTCAGAATGGTTTACTGACAGTGCATACGCCGGTTAATTCCTGATTCAGCTGGCCATGCGCACGGCGTCGATCAATGGCTGCAGCGAATAACCCAGGCGCGCCTGCAAGGCTTCGGCGCGGCGGCTCACTGCCTCGCGGTCGAATTGCTGGTCCAGCTCGGCGGGCACCAGCACCACCACATTGCCCTCGATCACCGGGCACTCCCAATAATGCCGGTGATAGAGGCCACGCAGCAGCGCAGCACCCAGCGGCTTGCCGTCGTCACCGGCCCACTGGTTGATGATCAACCAGCCGCCCGGGTTGAGCTTGGCGCGGCAGTCATCGAGAAAGCGCCAGGCCAGATGACCGACACCCGGACCGGTGTCGGTATAGAGATCGACGAAGATCAGGTCGGCACTCTCCGCACTGGGCAGCAGCTCCATGGCATCACCGATGCGCATGGTCAGGCGCGGGTCGTCCTCCAATCCCAGGTATTCCATGGCCAGGCGTGGCACATCGGGGCGCAGCTCGATGGTTTCGACATCGTCGAGCGGCAGGAACTTCAGGCACGCCTGGGTCAGGTTGCCGGCCCCCAGGCCAAGGAACAACGCAGTCTCCGGTGCCTCGTGGCACAGCGCGCCAGCGAACATGGCGCGGGTGTAGTCGTACTCCAGCCAGCTTGGATCGGCAGTGAACACACAGCTCTGCTCGATCGACTCGCCGAACTCGAGAAAGCGGTATTCTCCGATTTCCACCACGCGGATAACGCCAAAGGCGTCGTGCACCTCGGCCAGCACGACCTCGTCCTTCATTTCCTCCACCGGAGGCAAGCCAGGCATACGCAGATTCTCCACCATCGCGTTCCCCGGCTCAGGCCGGGCTGGCATCGATTGTCGATGATCGCGCGCACTCAGGTCACGCGATAAATGCCTGACGATAGCCTCAGCGCGCCTTGGCACACCCGGCGATCGGTTACCATGGCCGATCACCAACAAGAGATGCCGCCATGAGTCAGCCCTGGAGCCCCGATAGCTGGAGAGGCAAAGCCATCCAGCAACAACCTGTCTACCCGGATGCCGCGCAACTGAGCAAGGTCGAGCAGACCCTGGCCAGCTTCCCGCCGCTGGTGTTCGCCGGCGAGGCGCGGGAACTGCGCAAGCAGTTCGCCGAGGTGACCCAGGGCCGGGCGTTCCTGCTGCAGGGCGGCGATTGCGCGGAGAGCTTCGCCGAGTTCAGTGCGGCGAAGATCCGCGACACCTTCAAGGTGCTGCTGCAGATGGCCATCGTCATGACGTTCGCAGCTGGCTGCCCGGTGGTCAAAGTCGGGCGCATGGCCGGCCAGTTCGCTAAGCCGCGTTCGGCCAATGACGAAACCATCGACGGCGTCACCCTGCCCGCCTACCGTGGCGATATCGTCAACGGCATCGGCTTCGATCCGGTCAGCCGTGCTCCCGACCCTCAGCGCCTGCTGCAGGCCTATCACCAGTCCACTGCCTCACTGAACCTGTTGCGCGCCTTCGCCCAGGGCGGCTTCGCCGACCTTCATCAGGTCCACCAGTGGAACCTGGACTTCATCGCCAACTCGGCACTGGCTCAGAAGTATCACCAGCTGGCCGATCGCATCGACGAGACCCTGGCGTTCATGCGCGCCTGCGGCATGGACGGCGCGGCGCAGGTTCGCGAAACCAGCTTCTTCACCGCCCACGAAGCCCTGCTACTCAACTACGAAGAAGCCTTCGTACGCCGCGACAGCCTGACTGGCGGCTTCTACGACTGCTCGGCACACATGCTGTGGATCGGCGATCGCACCCGCCAGGTGGACGGCGCCCATGTCGAATTCCTGCGCGGCGTGGGTAACCCCATCGGCGTCAAGGTTGGCCCGAGCATGACCGACGAGGACCTGATCCGCCTGATCGACATCCTCAACCCGGACAACGACCCAGGTCGCCTCAACCTGATCGTACGCATGGGCGCCGACAAGGTCGAAGCCGGCCTGCCACGCCTGATCCGCACCGTGCAGCGCGAGGGCCGCCAGGTACTGTGGAGCAGCGACCCGATGCACGGCAACACCATCAAGGCATCGAGCGGCTACAAGACCCGCGACTTCGCGCAGATTCTCGCTGAGGTTCGTCAGTTTTTCGCCGTGCACCATGCCGAAGGCAGCTATGCCGGCGGCATCCATATCGAGATGACCGGCCAGGACGTCACCGAGTGCATCGGCGGTGCCAAGCCGATCACCGAAGCCGGTCTGTCGGACCGTTATCACACCCATTGCGACCCGCGGATGAACGCCGATCAGTCTCTGGAACTGGCGTTCATGATTGCCGAGACGCTGAAACAGGTCCGCCGCTAGCGCGTTAGAGGCAACGGTGGGTCAGGCCACATTGATTCACCGTCATCAGCCCGCCTGAAGCTGCTTTAACCTGAACGAAGACAACCGACAGACGGTCTTCTGTACAGAGCCGATCGACACCGAGGCTCACCTATCCATAGAAGGAGTCGCACATGCCCTGGTATGCCTGGTTGATCCTGATTGTGGCGATCGGCTCCATCGTCGGTGGCCTGTTCATGCTGCGTGATACGGCGAAGAAACTGCCACTCAGCGACGAGCAACTGAAACGCATCCACGAGCGCAACGTCGAGCAGGATGCCAAGGACGCTCAGGATCGCTGATCCCATTCGAGCGCTGTAAACTGCGTCTCCGCTCAGGAGGCGCAATGCCCTTATCTCTTCGACTGCTATTGCCGCTTTGCCCCCTCGCCACCGGCGTGACCCTGGGCTTCATCGAGCCTGTGGGGCTGTCAGTCGCCTGCCTGTTCATCGCCCTGGTACTTGCCCCCAACCACCTGCCTGCGAGGATCCGGGACAGCCTGGTGATGATTGCCAGCCTGTTGCTGGCCGCGCACCTGCTGCCCGGCTTCGCCCCCTGGGTCCTGGGCGAGCCCGAGCGGATCAGCAGTGACGCGCCGCCCTACCTGCTGCGCCTTTCGTGGGACAAACTGCTGGTGGGTTGCACCCTGCTCGCCTGGTGGCTCGGCCAGCCCTCGCGACACGGCGACAAGCCGATGCTGGCCGTGCCGGTGTATGCGGTGACGCTGCTGGCGGTCCCCGGTCTGGCATTGTCGCTGGGCGTGGTGGGCTGGCAGCCGAAGTGGCCCGACATGCTCTTGCCCTGGCTGATCATCAACCTCGGCGTGGCCGTATTGGCAGAGGAGTTGCTGTTTCGCGGCCTGCTGCAGAGACGTCTGGTCGAATGGCTGGGTACCTGGCCGGGGATTCTCTGCGCCTCCCTGCTGTTCGGCGCTGCACATATTCCCTTCAGCCCCTGGTTCGCCGTGGTGGCGACCGTCGCCGGGCTCGGCTACGGCGTGGTGTTTCACCTGACCGGCCGGCTGAGCGTGGCCATCGCGTTGCATGGCCTGGTCAACCTGCTGCACTTCACGCTGCTGAGCTACCCGCTGCGTATCAGCTGACCGCCACGGCCGGAAACCGGTACGCTGGGCGATTTTGCTCGTGCAGCCCTGCCTAACGGCGGAACTCGAAATGCAGCTCGGCACCCTCCACCGAATTGGAAAACTCGGTACCCGCCTCTCCGGTGAGCAACCTGCCACTCAGCTGGAAAGGGTTGAGCGAGGGTTTCTTCTCTTCGAAAAAAGCCGGCAGGATTGGCGCGATACCGTCATCCGCCGCACGGTTTTCAGCATCGAGCTGGGCAGCCAGTTCCTTCGGCAGGCTCAAATCGAGCTTGGTCTTGGGCGGCGCCGCCTGCACGACCTTCTGCGGTTTTTTCTCGGTCTTGGCTCGCTCTGCCGCCTTTTTGGCGGGCGCAGCACGCTTGGCTTCGTCTGCTGCATCTGCGGCCGGCGCCTGCACCGCTGGCGCCGCCTCTTCGGGTGCAGCCTTGGCCGGCTGCTCGGCGGGCTCGGCTGGCTTGTTCGGGGTCTGGCTGGCGGCGACCGCCGGCTCACTGTTCTTGCGCGGCGTCTCCCCGCCCTGGTCATCGGAACCACAGGCGCTCAGAAGCACGGCAAAAAATATCGGCAATAGGAAACGCATCGAGGTCATCGCGGCAGTTCACGCAGTTGCGGTTAAAGACTCATTCTAAAACGCCTGAAGAATAACGCCAGCCGGGCTGCCGAATGGCAGCACCGCCTGTCGATGCCCATCGATGCGTCATGGTTGCGGCAAACGCAACAGCTCGGCCTCGACGTCCAGATCGGGGTACTGCTCTTTCAGGCGTGCCGCCCGCTGCTCGGCCTCCCCCCCTTCGCCGCGCGCCCGCAGATCGGCGATCTCACGCAGCGCGCTCGACACATTGCCCGGCAGTGGCGCCATCTTGGCCGTCATACGCGCGACGATCTTCGGCGCCTCGGCCGCTTCGCCCATCACCGAGCTCGAGGCGGGGCTTGGCGGTGCCTGCAACGCCATCGGCGCCGGGGCCTGACGCTGCATCACCGTGGGCGGCGCATCATAGGCAGGTGGAGCCTGCTCGAGCGTTTTCAGGCTCAGACCAAGCCCCAGCCCGAGCAACGCCAGGCACCCGAAGGCTGCCGACCAGCGCCCGCGCCCCGATGCGCCAGCCAACCAGCCCAACAAACGCTGCCAGGCGCTTTGCGCCTGTGGCTCGTGTGCTCTTGCGGCCTCGGCGGCGGCAGCCAGAATACGGGCATCGAGTGCCGACGACGGCCGCTGGCGATCGTACTGGCGCACGTGCCGCAGCAGGTCCTCGTCACCCTCGAAATCGTGCCGGTGATCGTTCATGGAGATACCTCTTCGGCCACGCTGAGCAGGCGACGCAGTTTCTGCATCGCATAGCGCAGGCGACTTTTAACCGTTTCTGCCGGCGTGTGGGTCAGCTCGGCAATCTCGTGCAATTCCAGGTCGGCGTGGGCGCGCAACAGAAAGACCTCGCGCTGCTCCGCGGGCAGGTCATCGAGTGCAGCCTGGATCCGCGCCTGATCCTGGCTGAGGCTCAGTTGCCGCTCAGGATCGGGATCGCCGCTGGGCTGATCATGCAGGTGCTCGTCGAACACGTCCTCGTGCTGCTGACGCTTGCCATGCTTGCGCCAGTGGTCGATCAGGCGGTTGCGGGCGATCTGGTAGAGCCAGGTCTTGAACAGCACTGCCACCTCGCGCTGCAGGGACTCGCTGCGGATCAGGCTCATCCAGGTGTCCTGGAATACCTCTTCGGCGACCGCGTGATCGCCGCACAAACCAAGCAGAAATCGAAACAGACCGAGGCGGTGCCGCTCGTAAAGCTGCGTGAACGACGCGGCATCGCCGCCCCGGTAGCGGCGCAACAACTCAGCATCGCCAGGCTCTACGGCGGTTGGGGGATTGGCGGTCACACTCAGTCGACTCCGGTAGCACGGGAATCGCCAGTTTGCAGGCTTTGCGCCAGTTCCACCAGTTGCACGAACTCGTTGCGCAGACCGAACGGATCGTCGCCACGACTGCCCCGCGCCAGCGCCGCCGTAGCGGCCCAGTCGAAGTTCCCGGTGTAGCTGCCCCCGCTCAGTTGCTGGGCGAAGGCTGCCACGGAGGCCGCGAAACGCAGGTCCTCACTGGCCTTGCTGATTGGCGTGTAGGACACAGGCGCCTCGATGGCCGTTTCCAGCAGGCGGCTGTGATTCTGCTCGGGCGTCTTGTAACGGATGCGCAGCCAGGCCAGCTCGCTGTCGCCCGAGCTCGCTTGCGCCGCCTGCCGATAGCGCAGCGGCTCCAGCCAGCCCTCGTTGCCGACCGGCACGATCTCGTACAGCGCTGTCACGCTGTGCCCGGCACCGATGTCGCCGGCATCGACCTTGTCGTTGCTGAAGTCTTCACGCTTCAGCGCGCGGTTCTCGTAACCGAGCAGACGGTACTCGCTGACTCGAGCCGGGTTGAATTCGACCTGAACCTTCACATCCCGGGCGACCGTGGCCAGGGTCGAGCTGAGCTGTTCGACCAGCACCTTGCGCGCCTCGCGCAGGTTGTCGATGTAGGCGTAGTTGCCATCGCCAGCATCGGCCAGCTGCTCCATGAGCCGCTCGTTGTAGTTGCCCGTACCGAACCCCAGGGTGGTCAGCGAGATACCGCTCCTGCGCTTGTCGACAGCGAGCGCCTTGAGGCTCTCGAAGTCGCTGATGCCGACATTGAAGTCACCATCGGTGGCCAGCAGGATGCGATTGATGCCGCCTTCGATGAAGCCCTTCTGCGCCTGTTGGTAGGCGAGCTGAATGCCCGACTCCCCCGCCGTCGAACCGCCGGCCCGCAACTGCTCGATGGCTGCGCGGATAGCCGCCTTGCGCGAGCCGGACGTTGGCTCCAGCACCACGCTGGAGTCACCGGCATAGACCACCAGCGAGACGCGATCCTGGGCCCTTAATTGATCGACCAGCAGTTTAAGGGTGCTCTGCACCAGCGGCAGGCCCTCGGGGCGATCCATCGAACCGGATACATCGACCAGGAACACCAGGTTGGCGGCCGGCAACTCGGCGACTTGCAGGTCGGACGCCTTGACGGCGATGCGCAGCAAGCGGCTCTGCGGGTTCCAGGGCGTCACCGCCAGCTCGCTGCCGACCCCGAACGGTGCGGCACCTCTGGGCATCGGATAGGCATAGGGAAAGTAATTGACCAGTTCCTCGAGGCGCACCGCCTCGGCCGGTGGCAGCCGCCCCTCGTTCAGGAAGCGCCGCACGTTGGCGTAGCTGCCGGTATCCACGTCGATGCTGAAGGTGGATACCGGCGCCTCGGCGACGGATTGCACGGGATTGGCGGCCAGACGCTGGTACTGCTCGCCGCTGGCCTCGGCGACCGACGCATGAGCCTGATCAGCGGCCAGTGGCGCTGCCATGCGCGTCATCATCGGTGCGGGACGAACCTGCTGCTGGATCGATGCCACTTCACTGACAGTTGGCGGCTCGCTGCGCGGCGCCTCGCTGGCATCTTCATGGCTGGCCGTGCAGGCCGTCAGCGACAGCACGACACCGCTGGCAAGGCCGCACAACAGAGGCTGGGCAATCATTTTCATGGTGCATCTCCTGGATCGAAAGAGTCGCTCTGATCCAGTAGACGCACGGCTGACCTGATTCGGGTTAACGCTAGAAGCTGCTGGCGGCTGCCTCCTGACAGAGCTGGCTGGCCAGCATGCCGAGGGTCATCAGGGCGCGCTCCGCTTCGCGGTTCCAGGGGATCCCGCAGTTGAGGCGCACGCAGTGGTTGAACTGCTCGGTGTTGCTGAAGATCAGCCCCGGGGCGATGCTGATACCCTGCTGCAAGGCGCTGACGTGCAGATCCTTGGTGTTGACCCGCGCCGGCAGACTGACCCAGAGAATGAAGCCGCCATTGGGCCGGGTAATCTGCGTACCCTCGGGGAAATACTGTTGCACCGCCAGCTGGAAGGCACTCAGGTTCTTGCGGTATTCCTGACGGATGTGCCGGAGATGACGGTCGTAGCCGCCATTTTCCAGGTAAGCGGCCACCGCCATCTGGGTGACGCTGCAGGCCGAATGGGTGGTGAACATCTGCAGCCGCTGGATTTCGTCCTGATACTTGCCGGCAATGATCCAGCCGATGCGCACCCCAGGCGACAGGGTTTTGGAAAAGCTCGAGCAATACACCACACGCCCTTCCAGATCCCCGGCCTTGAGCGCCTTGGTGCGCCCCTGTTCGAACATCAGTTCGCCGTAGATGTCGTCCTCGACGATCTGGATATCGAAGTCGCTGGCCAGGCGCAGCAGCTGTTTCTGCCGAGCCTCGGGAATGGTGCCACCCAGCGGGTTGCTCAGGCGCGCAGTAAGCACCAGCGCCTTGATCGGCCACTGGCTGGCAGCCAGTTGCAGGGCCTCGACGCTGATCCCGGTGGTGGGATCACTGGGAATCTCGATGACCTTGAGCCCGAGCAGATCGGCCAGTTGCAGCAAACCGTAATAGGTCGGCGACTCGGTGGCGATCAGGTCGCCGGGGCGCGTCAGCACCCGCAGGGACATCTGCAGGGCGTCCACGCAACCGTGGGTGATCACCACCTCGGAGGGATCGACCAGCACACCGGCATCGCGCATGCGGATCGCCACCTGGCGGCGCAGCGGTTCGAAACCGGGGCTGAACATGTAACTGAAGGCGCGCGGGCTCTGGAAGCGAGTGACCTTGGCAAGCTGCTGATGCAGGGCGCGAACCGGCAGGTAGTCGACATGAGGCACCGCCGCACCGAGGGGAAACACACCTTCTCTGCGCGCTTCGCCAAGCACCTGATTGATGATGCTGCTGCGCGTCACCAGGCCGGGCCGTTCGACCCGCGCGATATCCGGTGTATCGGCAGTCAGCGCAGGCGTCTGGTGCACGTAGAAGCCGGACTGCGGACGTGCCCGAATCAGGCCCAGGTCTTCCAGATTGGCATAGGCCTGCAGCACCGTGGCATGGCTGACGCTGAGCTGGGCGCTGAGCTTGCGCACCGATGGCACCCGCTCACCGGGCTGATAGACGCCACGACGGATATCATCCGCCAGCTGCTGAGCGATACGCTGATAGAGCAACAGATTGGTCATGGCCGCTTCATCCCGGGACTGAACCATAACAGTACTCCAACTGAATGTTTCTGTACCGGTACAGCCCTGAAATATCTCGACGATACAGCCGCTTGGTTCGGGAATGATCTTTCCAGGCCGCTGATGACGACCCGAGGGTAGAAGCCAGCGCAGACGGTCATGAAAAACCCCGCACTGGCAGCCAGTAGCGGGGTTGTTCCTGCGCCATGGTCTCTAGCGAGTCGCGCCCAGCCGCCCCTGCTCATCGGAGAACACGATCTCGACGCGACGGTTCTGCGCCTTGCCCTTGGCCGAAGCGTTTTCAGCCACCGGGAAGCTCTCGCCAAAGCCTTGCACCTCGATGCGCCCGGCATCGATGCCCAGATCGATCAGCGCATCGGCGACGGTCTGCGCGCGATCCCGAGACAGCTGCAGATTTTCCTCGCGCTTGCCGCTGCTGTCGGTGTAACCCTCTATGCGCAGCACGCGGCGCGGGTTCAGCTGCAGAAACTGCACGAGCTTCAACACGGTGCGATTGGCGCTGGTCTTGAGGTGCGCTTCGCCCGCGTCGAACAGCACGTCGCCGAGGGTCATCACCAGACCGCGGTCGGTCTGCGCAGTGGCCAGGCTGACGATCTGCTCTTCGAGCCAGGCATTCTGCTCCTGCACGCTGGTCAGCTTGGCTTCACGCAGCGCCAGTTGCAGCCGCTGACGCTCGAGCTCCAGGCGTGCAGCACGCTCCTGATCCAGAGCGAGCTGCGCATGCTCACGGGCAATCTCGCTGTAGCGCTGGCTCAGGTAGGCGTAATGGGCGACGTCGTCACCGCTGCCCCAATAGCCGGACAAGCGCTCGGCACGCCCAAGAGACTCGCCGGCACGAATGACATCCTTGGGCGCGCTACGCAGCACCTGAGGATCCTCCCTGACCGACTGGAAGCTGCTACGGGCAGCGTCGAGCGCAGCGCTGTGCTGGTCATCGAAACCGGCGCAACCGCTCAGAACGGCGCCAACCAGCGCCACGGCACTCATCCGCGACAGGCTCATGGCATGGCTCCCAACTGATCGCGAAGCCGCTTGATATGGCGGTTCAGCTCGGTCAATTGCGCCTGGCTGCGCAGCGTCAGCACCCGTGCCTCGGCCAGGCGCGCATCCAGCTCGGCCTGTTCGGCCTGGACACGAGCAGTGCGGTACGCCTCCTCGTCCATGGCCGAACGCGCCCGGGCAAGCTTGTCCTCGGCCTGGGTGAGCTCGGCGACGGTTTCGCCGGCAGCCACGGTGCGAGCCTGCTCGATCACCTGTTCGGTGAGGCGCATCTGCTCCGAAGGTGCAGGGTCGGTGGCACAGCCTTGAAGCAACAGCAGCGCCAGCGCGGCGCCGGTATATCGATAGATCACAGGTACGTCCTACTGATTCGGAACACTACTGGCAGCGGGTTGCGGCTGTTGTTCCTTCCAGCGCTGCAAGTTGCGTTGCAGAAGGGTTTGCGGCACGCCAGCGGCGGTGAATTCTGTCATTTTTCTGGCCAGCTGTCCGCGCAGCCAGGGGTCGTTGCACGCCGAGTTGTGCGACAGCGCCAGGTGCAGCCCCTCGCTGGAAACCGGCGGATCGAGCACCTGCAGATCGTCCTGCAGGCCCAGGGTCGAAGCCAGCGCCTGCCCCGGATAGCGCTCGTAGAGCACGTAGTCGGTACGCCCCAGCAACAGTTTCTGGAACGCCTGGGTCAGGCTGGAAACCCCTTCGAGGGTCAGGTTGTCCTTGGCATAGGTGTCGAACGTCTGCCCGAAGCTGTTGTTGACCAGCGTGTCACCGGTACGCCCCTGCAGATCGGCCCAGCCGGCATACGGGAAATCGCTGCCCTTGCGCACCCAGACCACGCTCGGCGTCGACAGGAAAGCTGGGTGAACGAAGTCCATGCTTTCCAGCCGTGATACGGTCAGGAAGGCGCCGGCGAGCATGTCGATACGCCCGGTTCGCACATCCTCCTGCGCCCTCGACCACGGCCCCGCGTAGACCACCTCGATGCCGACACCGAGCTCCTCGGAAACCGCCTTGAGCAGGTCGACGGTGGCACCGATCAGTTGCCCCGGGTTCTGCGGGTCACGCCACAGGTAAGGCGGGTACTCGGGGTTGCCGGTCGCGACCAGTCGCTCGCATTTGCCGGCAGCCTGCGCACCACCGGCCAGCAGCGAGCCGGCAAGCAACAGCACAGCTGACCTGATCAAACCTCGCTCACCCATTGGCACTCTCTCGATTCAGATATCGGCCGGACAGCCACCGGCACAAGATTCGTGACATGCTAGCTCATACTCCTTCGATATTCAGCGATAAACGCCGCATGAAGAAAATGATTCTCGCCGTATTCGTCGTCATCGCCCTCGCCGCAGGCGCGGTGCTCTACCTGTCGCCCGCGGCGCAATTGACGGCCTATCAATCCATCGAGCAGTGGCGCGCCGGGCTGCACGAGCGCAGCGTCAGCGTCAACGACCTGAACGTCAGTTATTACGAAGGTGGCCCGCAAGGTGCCGAGACCGTGCTGCTGGTTCACGGTTTCGGTGCCGACAAGAGCACCTGGCTGTGGTTCGCCCGGGATCTAACCGAGCGCTATCACGTGATTGCCGTGGACCTGCCCGGCTTCGGCGACAGTGGCCGGCCGCACGGCAGCTACGATGTCGGCACCCAGGCCGAGCGCCTGGCAGCCTTTGTCGATGCACTGTCGATAAGACGCCTGCATCTGGTTGGCCACTCCATGGGCGGGCATATCGCAGCGCTCTATGCGGCCCGCTACCCGGAGCAGGTCACCAGCCTGGCCCTGATGGCCAATGCCGGCATCGATGCGCCACGGCGTAGCGACTTCTTTCGAGGTCTGGAGGAGCGCGGCGACAACCCCCTTGTGGTGGAAAGCACGCTGCAGTTCGATCAGCTCCTCGACTGGCTGTTCGTCGCCCCGCCCCAGTTGCCGGAGCGCATCCATCAGTACCTGGCGCAACGTGCCGTCGACGACAGCGCCCATCAGCGCGTGGTTTTCGACCACCTGCGCCAACGCTACCTGCCCCTCGAGCCCGAACTGCCACGAATCAGCGCCCCCACGCTGCTGCTCTGGGGCGATCAGGATCGCATTCTGGACGTATCCAGCATCGAGGTGATGAAGCCGCTGCTGGCAGACCCGAGCGTAGTGATCATGAAGGGCTGCGGTCACGCGCCGATGCTCGAGCGCCCCGAAGAAACCGCGGCCCAGTACCTGCAATTCGTCGGTACCCATGGGGCACAGGCCACGGCCACGAAACAGTAGCCGGACGCGTAACCAGCCTGTTCCGGCGAGACAGCGAATGGATCGTCTCCTGCCGTCAGAAGAAAGGCCGCGAGATCAGCTCGAGCCCCAGAATCAGCAGAAACCACAGGAAGCACAGACGGAAATGCCTTGGACTCAGGCGCGCACGAATCGACTGCCCCAGCCACATCCCCAGCAGCGCCGGGATGACCGCCAGCGAAGACACACCCAACTGGTCGACGCGAAAGGCTCCCTGCAACAGCAAACCGCCCGCCAGCGCCAGGGTCGACACCGTGAAGGACAGGCCTAGCGCCTGCACCAGTTCGTCCTTGCTCAGGCGCAGCGCCTGCAGATAGGGAACCGCGGGCATCACGAAAACCCCGGTGCCCCCGGTGATCAGCCCAGTGACGATCCCCACCAGCGGCGACAGCGTTCGCTCCCATCGCGCGGGTACCGAGACGGCCGGAGACACCAGGGCATAGCTGGCGTAGGCCAGCAGCGCGCACCCCAGCCCGAAGGCAGACCAGGATGGATCGACCCGCACCAGCAGTGCCGTACTGCTCAGGGTGCCCAGCAGGATACCCAGCGCCATCGGCCACAGGCGGCGCAACAGACTCACCGTCGCCGGGCCCGCCAGGCTCTGCCAGAGGTTGCTGACCAGCGAGGGGATGACCAGCAGGGCCGCAGCCGCCGCTGGCGACATGAAGGTCACCAGCAGGCCCATGGCAACCGTGGGCAGGCCCATGCCCGTCACGCCCTTGACCACTCCGGCCACGAGGAAGATCAACATCAGCGGTAGCAACAGGGACAAGGATTCGTTCATGCGCCCATTTGGCCTGTCAGAGCGCTTTCGCACAATCAGGATCTTTCATCGTATCCTCTGGTTTTTCCGAAGGCTGAGGAGCGCTGACATGCGACCGGATCTGGCCGACCTGCGCCTCTTCCTGTGCGTGCTGGAGGCGGGCAGCATCACCCGCGGTGCAACCCTGGCGAACCTTGCCCTGGCCTCGGCCAGCGAGCGGCTGCGCAACCTCGAGCGCGATGCAGGTGTGCCGCTGCTACTGCGCCTGCCGCGGGGCGTAGCGCCGACCGAAGCAGGTGAAGCTCTGGCGCACCATGGCCGCCTGATCCTCGACCAGCAGTCGCTGCTTCAGGACGAGTTGCGTGACTTCGCCAACGGCGCGCGGGGCACACTGCATCTGTATGCCAATACCGCGGCGCTGACCGACTTCCTCCCTCCCCGACTCGCTCCCTGGTTGGCCCAGCGCCCAGGGCTGCACCTCGAACTCAAGGAGCGCACCAGCGCCGAGATCGTCGGGCTCATCGGCAGCGGCCTGGCCGAAGCCGGTATCGTGTCCGACGCCGTCGAGGCCCAGGGCCTGCACATGCAGCCTGTGGCGAAGGATCATCTGGTTCTGATCATGCCCACCGAGCACCGCCTGGCAGACCAGACCACGCTGCAACTGGCCGATGTGCTCGACGAGCCCTTCGTCGGCCTGGCAGCAGGTAATGCCTTGCAGGACCACATCCTCGATCACGCCCGCTCGGCTGGCGGTGAGCTGACCCTGCGCATTCGCCTGAAAACCTTCGAGGGCCTGTGCCAGATGGTCGCCCATGGTGTCGGCCTGGGCATCGTCCCGCTGACCACCGCCAGCCGCTACCGGCGCCGCCACGGATTGCGGACGGTATCCCTGAGCGATGACTGGGCACGCCGTCAGTTGTGCCTCTGCTTCGGTTACTGGCAGGCGCTGTCCCCGCCCATGCGCAGCCTGCTCCTGCACCTTGGCGTCACCGCCGAAGCCGCCCTTGCCCGAGGGCTGGCAGGCAATAAAAAACCCGCTCGAATGAGCGGGTTCTCTGGGTGCTGAAACAGCTGGATCAGACCAGCTTTTCCAGCTCCGGGACGGCTTCGAACAGATCGGCGACCAGGCCATAGTCGGCAACCTGGAAGATCGGTGCTTCTTCGTCCTTGTTGATCGCGACGATCACCTTGGAGTCCTTCATGCCAGCCAGGTGCTGGATGGCACCGCTGATGCCCACCGCGATGTACAACTGCGGGGCGACGATCTTGCCGGTCTGGCCGACCTGCATGTCGTTCGGCACGAAACCGGCGTCGACCGCGGCACGGGAAGCACCGACCGCTGCGCCGAGCTTGTCGGCCAGGGTGTACAGGTGCTTGAAGTTGTCGCCGTTCTGCATGCCGCGGCCACCGGAGACCACGATCTTGGCAGCGGTCAGTTCCGGACGATCGGACTTGGCCAGCTCCTCACCGACGAACGCCGACTTGCCGGCATCGCCGCCCGCCGAAACGTTCTCGATGGCAGCGGAACCGCCTTCGGCCGCCACGGCGTCGAAACCGGTGGCACGCACGGTGATCACCTTCACGGCTGCGGAGGATTGCACGGTAGCGATGGCGTTACCGGCGTAGATCGGACGCTTGAAAGTGTCCGGGCTCTCCACGGAGACGATCTCGGAGATCTGGTCGACGTCCAGCTGTGCAGCGACGCGCGGCAGGATGTTCTTGCCGTTGCTGGTGGCGGCAGCCAGGACGTGGCTGTAGGCCTTGCCGAGCTCGGCAACCAGCGGCGCGACGTTTTCCGGCAACTGATGAGCGAATGCGGCATTGTCGGCAACCAGCACCTTGGCGACGCCAGCGATCTTGGCAGCCGCTTCAGCGGCAGCGCCAACGCCCTGGCCGGCGACCAGTACGTGGATGTCACCACCGATGGCCTGTGCGGCAGCGACGGTGTTGAGGGTCGCTGGTGCCAGCGCGGAATTGGTGTGTTCAGCGATAACCAGGATAGTCATTTAGATCACCTTCGCTTCGGTTTTCAGTTTCTCGACCAGTTCGGCAACCGACTTGACCTTGATACCCGCACCGCGTGCAGCTGGCGCTTCGACCTTGATGGTCTTGACGGTGGAGGCAGTGGAAACGCCCAGCGCGTCAGGGGTCAGGGTTTCCAGCGGCTTTTTCTTGGCCTTCATGATGTTCGGCAGCGAGGCGTAACGCGGCTCGTTCAGGCGCAGGTCGGTGGTGACGATGGCCGGCAGGTTCAGCGCAACGGTTTGCAGACCGCCGTCGATCTCACGGGTGACGTTGACCTTGTCGCCGCTGACTTCCACCTTGGAGGCGAAGGTACCCTGGGCGTAGCCGGTCAGCGCAGCCAGCATCTGGCCGGTCTGGTTGTTGTCGCTGTCGATGGCCTGCTTGCCGAGGATGACAAGCTGCGGCTGCTCCTTGTCGACCACTGCCTTGAGCAGCTTGGCGACCGCCAGGGAGTTCAGCTCTTCGGCCGACTCGACCAGCACGGCGCGATCGGCGCCCAGTGCCAGTGCGGTACGCAGTTGTTCCTGCGCCTGGGCAGGGCCGATGGAGACGACCACGATTTCACTGGCGACGCCCTTCTCTTTCAGGCGCACGGCCTCTTCAACGGCGATTTCGCAGAAAGGGTTCATCGACATCTTGACGTTGGCAAGATCGACGCCACTGTTGTCCGGTTTGACGCGAACCTTGACGTTGTAATCGACCACTCGTTTGACAGCTACAAGAACCTTCATGGATTCCTCGTTACTCTCCGGTGAATAGGAATGTCGCCAGAAGCGAGCATGCGGGTGATGCAGACAAGCAGACACCATAGCTCAGGCGGCGAGCGCAAAACCGCCCGTATCTTGACCGTCACACCTGGCTCGGTCAATACGCCCTGGCTGCGAGCCATTCGTGTTGTAGCTCGATTCTAGCAGGCCTACAGAAAATTCAAACAAACGTTTGTATTGGCCCTAATCGAGGCTGGCTATATACTGCGCGAGCGTGCCTTGGGAAGGTTGCTGGCTCGCCATGAAAAATTAGAGAGCCTTGATGAGGAGATAGCCCGTGGAACGCGAATTTATGGAGTTCGACGTCGTCATCGTCGGCGCTGGCCCTGCCGGCCTGTCCGCCGCTTGCCGTCTGAAGCAGAAGGCCGCCGAGGCTGGCCAGGAAATCAGCGTCTGCGTGGTCGAGAAAGGCTCCGAAGTGGGTGCCCACATCCTTTCCGGCGCGGTCTTCGAGCCACGCGCCCTGGACGAACTGTTCCCCGACTGGAAGGAACTGGGCGCGCCGCTGAATACGCCGGTCAAAGGCGACGACATCTACGTGCTGAAAGATGCCGACAGCTCCGTCAAGGTTCCGGGCTTCTTCGTGCCCAAGACCATGCACAACGAAGGCAACTATATCATCTCCCTCGGCAATCTGTGCCGCTGGCTGGCCCAGCAGGCGGAGAATCTCGGCGTGGAAATCTACCCGGGCTTCGCCGCTCAGGAAGCGCTGATCGATGAAAGCGGTGTGGTTCGCGGCATCGTCACCGGCGACCTGGGCGTCGACCGCGAAGGCAACCCCAAGGAAGGCTATTACACCCCCGGCATGGAACTGCGCGCCAAGTACACGCTGTTCGCCGAAGGCTGCCGTGGCCACCTTGGCAAGCAACTGATCAAGAAGTACAACCTCGACAGCGAAGCCGACGCCCAGCACTACGGCATCGGTATCAAGGAAATCTGGGACATCGACCCGAGCAAGCACCAGCAAGGCCTGGTGGTGCACACAGCCGGCTGGCCGATGGACATCATGGGCACCGAGAACACCGGCGGCTCCTTCCTCTATCACCTGGAAAACAACCAGGTGGTGGTCGGCCTGATCATCGACCTGTCCTACGCGAACCCACACCTGTCGCCGTTCGACGAGTTCCAGCGCCTCAAGCACCACCCGGTATTCAAGCAATACCTGGAAGGCGGCAAGCGTGTCGCCTACGGCGCCCGCGCCATTGCCAAGGGCGGCCTGAACTCGCTGCCAAAGATGGTATTCCCAGGTGGCGCCCTGATCGGCTGCGACCTCGGCACCCTCAACTTCGCCAAGATCAAGGGCAGCCACACCGCCATGAAATCCGGCATGCTGGCTGCCGAGGCCATCGCCGAGGCCCTGGCCGCTGGCCGTCAGGGTGGCGACGAGCTGGGCAACTATGTCGACGCCTTCAAGGCCAGCTGGCTGTACGACGAACTGTTCCGCAGCCGCAACTTCGGCGCGGCGATCCACAAGTACGGCGCCGTGGTCGGTGGCGGCATCAACTGGGTCGACCAGAACCTGTTCGGCGGCAAGCTGCCCTTCACCCTGCACGACGACAAGCCGGACTACGCCTGCCTCAAGCCTGCGGCCCAGAGCAAGAAGATCGACTACCCGAAACCGGACGGCAAGCTCAGCTTCGACAAACTGAGCTCGGTGTTTCTGTCCAACACCAACCACGAAGAGGAGCAGCCCTGCCACCTCAAGCTGGCCGACCCGAGCATTCCGATCGACAAGAACCTGCCGCTGTACGACGAACCGGCGCAGCGCTACTGCCCGGCCGGCGTGTACGAAGTGGTCGCCAACGACGATGGCAGCAAGCGCTTCCAGATCAACGCGCAGAACTGCGTGCACTGCAAGACCTGCGACATCAAGGACCCGGCCCAGAACATCACCTGGGTGGCGCCGGAAGGGACGGGTGGGCCTAACTACCCCAACATGTAAGGATCTGCGCACAATCTGCTGCGCGTCGGCCCTGCGGCGTTTAAAACAGGCTCGGAATGCTCATTTACAACTCGTAAACTCCGCTTCCTCGCCTGTTTTTGCCTTGCAGGGCTCTAGCTCGCTAGATCGTGCACAAATCCTGACTATTGAAAGGCTCCCACGGGAGCCTTTTTCATGGGCCCTATTCCAGCGGCCCGATGGGAAAGAACACGCCACCACTCCACACGCCCAGCCATGGCTGGCCGTCGATTTCACGGGTTTGCGCCAACTCGACCAACTGGTAGAAAACGTTGCGATGGATCAGCGCGTCCAGGTTGGCGCGCACGTGCACGTAGGGCGATGGTTCCTGAGTCTGCGCGTCCAGCTCGACCCGCAACGGATGCTCATCACCCGCCTCGACCTCGTCGCCGACATTGCTGACGAAGCGCAGCACCTGCCCTTCACCCTGCCCCGTCACCTGCAGGGAGATTGCCACGAAAGGCGCGTCATCGACCTTGATGCCGACCTTCTCTACCGGCGTGACCAGAAAGTAGTCGTCGCCATCACGGCGAATGATCGTCGAGAACAGCCGCACCATGGCTGGCCGACCGATGGGCGTACCCATGTAGAACCATGAGCCGTCGCGGGCGATACGCATATCGATATCGCCGCAGAAATCGGGATTCCACAGATGCACCGGCGGCATGCCCTTGCTGCCTGCTGGCGGAATCTGCGCCAGCAGATCGCCGGCCTTGTCGCGTTCACTCATTACCCTTCCTCACGCTCCGAGGAGCACCAGGCGGCAGTGCCCTCAACGACTGAATCCGAGCAGTGTACGCGCATAATCCTCGAGCGGCGCCCGGATCAGGTCTTCGGGCCTGGCGTCGTAGAACGTCAGGAATCCGCCACGACTGTGAATTCGCGCGGTGTCCACCAGATAGCGGGTGTTGGTTTCGATCAGCATCAACTGCAGCACGCTGCGGTCGGTACCGAGGCGATCGAAGGCCTCCTGATCTTCCCACTCCTCCATGGTGCCGATGCGGTCATCGGCATAGGCGAAACGGGTGTAGAGCAGATAGTGGGCACCGGCGGCGCGGGCTTCGCCCAGCGCCTCATCCAGGCCGACAGGCGCCTTGGCGCGACGTACCATGGGAAAGTATTCGACGAAACCGCGGAACGCTTCCTCGGCCACCACATTGGGCCGCGGATAGGCGTGCTTGCCACTTGGCGCGAAGTGGCCCTGAGCGATGTAGATGAACGAGTCACCCTGCAGCCGCCAGGACGCCGAGCGCCGCACCTTGCTGTGATCCAGCACGCCAGCATCACGCAGGTGGTAGGTGGCGCCATCGGCCATGTCGCTGACATTCATGCAGCCAGCGAGGCTCAGCAATAGGGCCAGGGCGAACAGATTACGCATGTGAACTCTCCCGAGACCGGCGACGGAAAACCGGCGAATGACTGCTCCAAGCAGGTTTCGCGCCAGTCGGCTCACTCGTCGCCCGAATCGGCCGGAGGGGTCAGGCGGGAGGCGTCTCGCTGTCTCGCTTGCGCTTGTTGCCCATGCGCACGCCGATATCCATCAGGAACTGGAAGAAGCCTTCCTGATCTTCCAGCACATTGCTCCAGAACGGCGAGTGATAGAGCGCCACGGCCCCATGCACCAGTGCCCAGGCAGCGCAATAGTGGAAGTACGGGGGTACGTCTTCGAGCTTGCCCTCGGCGATACGCCCCTTAATCAACTGGGTGAGGCGCTCGAAGTTGGAGGCGCGGATGCTGTGCAGCTGCTCCACCAGCTCAGGTACCTGATTGCCCTTGACCACCTTCTCTTCCAGGCGATCGAACAGCCGGTAGCGTTGCGGGTCGCGCATGCGGAATTCGAAATAGGCCCGCGACAGCGCTTCCTTGTCACGGTCGATATCGGACGAATGCAGCAACTCGTTCAGATCACGCTCGTAGTCGAGCATCAGCCGCAGGTAGATCTCCGCCTTCGACTTGAAATGCTTGTAGATGGTGCCTTTGCCGATACCCACGGCGTCGGCAATCATCTCCACGGTCACGCTGTCCTCGCCCTGCTCGAGGAAGAGTTTCAGAGCAATGTCGAGAATCTCCTGCTCGCGGCGGCGAAACTCACGGATCTTGCGGGGTTCTTTCTGCATAAGGAAATGACAAGGTCGTAATTCAAGTCCGGTATTATGCCTAACTAACGCCAAATTGCACGGATCACGCGCTCATGAATGCCATCATCGACGAGTTTCCCCAACCGGACGATCTCTACTACCTGAACCACGCTGCGGTCGCCCCCTGGCCGGCACGCACCGCACGGGCCGTAGAACGCTTCGCCCGGGAGAACATCACCACCGGCGCCCGTGATTATCCGCAATGGCTGGAAACAGAACGGCGCCTGCGCGAGCGCCTGGCGCGCCTGCTCAACGCCCCCTCGCGAGCCGACATCGCGCTGCTCAAGAACACCTCGGAAGCCCTGTCGTTCGTGGCCTTCGGTCTGGACTGGCGCGACGGTGACCAGGTCATCATCAGCACCGAGGAGTTCCCATCCAACCGCATCGTCTGGGAAGCGCTGCGCCCGCAGGGCGTTGAAGTCGTCCAGGTCGACCTGCAGGACGGCGATGCCGAAAGCGCCCTGCTCGCCGCCTGTACGCCGCGCACCCGCCTGATGGCCATCAGTGCGGTGCAATACGCCAGCGGTTTGCGCCTGGACCTCGATCGCCTGGGAGCCGGCTGCAGGCAGCGCGGCGTTCTGCTCTGCGTCGATGCCATCCAGCAGCTGGGTGCCATGAGCATGGATGTGCAAAGCAGTGGCTGCGCCTTTGCCATGGCCGACGGCCACAAGTGGTTGCTCGGCCCTGAAGGCCTGGGCGTGTTCTATTGCCGTCAGGACCTGCGCGAGCAGTTGACCCTGCACGAATACGGCTGGCACATGCTCGAGCACGCTGGCGACTACGACCGTGACGACTGGCAGCCGGCCCGCAGCGCCAGACGCTTCGAATGCGGCAGCCCCAACATGCTCGGCGCCATGGCGCTGGAAGCGAGCCTTTCGCTGCTCGAGGAGGTCGGCATGGCACACGTCGAGCAGGCGGTGCACGAGCGCGTGCAGTGGCTGCTCGACGGCCTGCGGGACATCCCGGGGGTGCAGATGCGCAGCATCGTCGAGCGCGAAAAGCGCGCCGGCATCCTGACTTTCGCCATGGATGGCTGGGATAATCGCGCGTTGCACGAACGTCTCAAGCGCGAACAGATCATCTGCGCTCAGCGCGGTGGGGGTATCCGCTTGTCGCCGCACTTCTACACCGAGCCGCGGATCATCGAGCACACCCTGAAGCTGCTGCGTCAGCTTGCCAGCGAATAAGCACTCAGCAGCGGGAAAAGTATTCCAAATCCGTTTAAAGGCGGGGATGGACGTCTGCCGCACATGGCCAATACTTCAGATACCGGTGCGACATACCCCCCCAAGTGTCGCAGCGGCCGGAGTGCCGAGGACCGCGCACTTCGCTTGACTCCTAAAGGTCTTGACCCGGCTTCTGCGCGAAACCGGGTTTTTTTTGCGCGCGATCCCGGTGGCGACGACTCAGGCCACCCGGGCCAGCGGGAACAGGCGCTTGAAGTTCTCCCCCGTCTGCCGCGCCAGCTCTTCGTAACTGACACCACGCAACACCGCCAGGTACTCGGCGACATCACGCACGTACTCCGGCAGGTTTGGCTTGCCACGATGGGGAATGGGCGCCAGATAAGGGGAATCGGTCTCCACCAGCAGGCGATCGGCGGGCACCTGACGGGCGACTTCGCGCAACGCATCGGCATTGCGGAAGGTGACGATACCGGACAGCGAAATGTAGAAGCCGATATCCAGGGCCGCCCTGGCCATCTCCCAGTCCTCGGTAAAACAGTGCAGCACGCCGCCCTGGGGCAGCGCCGCCTCGCGCAGAAGCGCCAGGGTGTCGGCACGGGCCTCGCGGGTATGCACGATCACCGGTTTGCCGGTGATCTGAGCGGCTTGCAGGTGCAGGCGGAAAGCCTCCTGCTGCAGCTCAGCCGCTTCCGGTTCGTAGTGATAGTCCAGGCCGGTTTCACCGATGGCGACCACCCCTGGGTGGTCCAGCTCGGTGAGCAGCCAGTCCAACGCCGGTGCGCTGCCTGGCTCGAGATCGAGCGGATGGATGCCGACGGAGCAGTCGACGTCGGCGTAGCGCTGCGCCAATTCGCGTACGGTGGCAGCGTTATCGGCACTCACGCCAATGCACAGGAAGTGGCCGACACCACGAGCGCGGGCGGCTGCCAGGGCTTCGTCCAGCGAACCGCCGCGGGCGGCCAGGTCGAGACGATCGAGGTGGCAGTGGGAATCTATGAGCATAAATCAGAGCCTCGAGCGGCAAGCGTGGCGACGCACGGGATCAGGCAGACAGCGAGGCCTGCCGATCATCCGTGACCACCTGCTTGCCGTCGTTACATCGTATGGGTGGGGCGATCGGACTTGAGGGCGCCTGCCAGGTAGGTCTCGATCTTGTTGCGGGCGGTGTTGTCACCCTCGTTGAACTGTACGCCCACGCCTGCAGCGCGGTTGCCCTGGGCGCCCTTCGGAGTGATCCACACCACCTTGCCGGCGACCGGGATCTTTTCCGGCTCGTCCATCAGGTTGAGCAGCATGAACACTTCATCGCCGAGCTTGTAGCTCTTGTTCGTGGGAATGAACAGGCCGCCATTCTTGATGAAGGGCATGTAGGCGGCATAGAGCACGGATTTGTCCTTGATGGTCAGGGACAGGATGCCGTTACGGGGCCCCAGATTGGGTGGCAAGCTCATGCGTGATTCCTGATGTCGAAACGTGGTCTCGATTCTAGCCCGGTCCAGGCAGGCTTGCCCACTGCACCAGCAAGGCTTCGAGAAGCAGAACACGGTTGAGGTTGGCCTTGCCCAGCACTTTCTGCCGCTGCTGCAGCAACCACTCCTGAATATTCAACACTTTGCCCTGGGGCGCTTTCTGCGCCAGGTACTGCACGACCTTGCTCATGTCCGTCGGGCCTAGCCCCTGTTCGTCCTGGGTCAGCTGGTAGCGCAGGATCAAATGAGCCCAGTCACAGAACCAGTCGAACAGCAGCGGCAGGGGCACGGCGTTCCAGCTCTCGGCCAGCTGGCTGGCGGAAATCTGCTGCTTGTGCAGCTTCTTCACGCCTTCGGCGACCAGCGCACGCTGCTCACGCACGCCTTGTGCCTGCAGCCTGACCGCTGCCAGCGGCGAACCTGCAGCCAGGTACAGCAGCTCGCGGATTTCCTGCTCGGAAGTGCCCGGCAGCGCCTCGCTCAACCACTGCAAGCTCACCGCTTCGCTGGGCAGCGGGCAGGCCTGCTGTACGCAACGGCTCTTGATGGTCGGCAGCAGACGGCTCGGCTGGTGACTGATCAACAGCAGCACGGTGTCGCCCGAAGGCTCCTCCAGGCTCTTGAGCAAAGCGTTGGCGGCGTTCAGGTTCATCGCCTCGGCAGGCTCGATGAGAATCACCTTGCGCCCCCCGAGCTGCGCCGTCTGCACCACGAAATTGACCAACGCACGCACCTGATCGACCTTGATCGGTTTGTCGGCCTCTTCCGGCTCGAGCACGTAGTTGTCCGGGTGGCTGCCGGCAGCCAGCAGATGGCATGACTTGCACTGCCCGCAGGCCTGCTGCGCCACCGGCGACTTGCACAGCAACAGCGCCATCAGGCGCTCGGCCAGCGCCCGCTTGCCGATGCCAGCGGGGCCATGCAGCAGGTAGGCGTGGGCATGTTGCGCGCGCCCGGCGAGTTGCTGCCAGAGCTCCGCCTGCCAGGGATAGACATCAGCCACGCTGCAGCTCCAGCAATTGCGGCAGCAGCGCATCGAGGTCACGTTGCACGGCCTCGAGCGATTGGGCGGCATCGAGAATGCGATAGCGCGCCGGCTCGGCCCTGGCCCGCTGCAGGTAGGTACTGCGCACAGCTTCGAAGAAATCGCGACCTTCCTGCTCGAAGCGGTCCAGACGGCCACGGGCAGCCGCCCGTGCCAGGCCGACCTCGACCGGCAGATCGAACACCAGAGTCAGATCCGGGCGCAGCGCACCCTGAACGAAATTCTCCAGCTGGGCGATGCGCTGCACATCCAGGCCACGACCCCCGCCCTGATAGGCGTAGGTCGCATCGGTGAAGCGGTCACACAGCACCACCGCACCACGCTGCAGAGCCGGCACGATCACCTGGGCCAGATGCTGGGCGCGTGCCGCGAACACCAGCAGCAGCTCGGTATCGCTGGCCATGCGTTCGTCACTGGGCGCCAGCAGCAGCTCGCGTACTCGCTCGGCCAGCGGGGTGCCGCCGGGTTCGCGGGTCAGCAGCACATCGACGCCCTGCTCGCGCAACAGCGCCGCCAGGTACTCCCGATTGGTGCTCTTGCCGGCGCCCTCGGGGCCTTCCAGGGTGATAAACAAGCCGCTCACTGGTTGTCCTTATCGCTGTTCTGGGGAGTTGGCGCAGGGCTGGAACGGTAGTCCGCACGGCGCTTCAACTGATATTCACGGACGGCACGGTTGTGCGCGTCGAGGGTTTCCGAAAAGACGTGGCTACCGTCGCCACGGGCGACGAAGTACAGGGTCTTGCCCGGCACGGGGTGCAGCGCCGCATTGATCGCCTCACGGCCGACCAGGGCAATGGGCGTCGGCGGCATGCCGTCGATGGTATAGGTGTTGTAGGGCGTTGGCTCACGCAGATGGGCACGCGTGATGCGCCCCTGGTAGCGTTCACCGAGGCCGAAGATAACCGTCGGGTCGGTCTGCAGGCGCATGCCGGTGGCCAGGCGCCGCACGAACACCCCGGCGATTTCGCCACGTTCCTCGGGCACGCCGGTTTCCTTCTCGATCATCGAGGCCATGATCAGCGCCTCGTAGGGATCCTTGTAAGGCAGAGAATCGGCGCGGTTCGCCCACTCTTCGTCGAGTACCACCTGCAGACGCTTGTGAGCCTGCTTGAGCAGATCCACATCGCTCATACCGCGTACATAGCGGTAAGTATCGGGGAAGAAGCGCCCCTCGGGGTTGAGGCCCGGCAGGCCAAGCTTGGCCATCAGCTCGGCATCGCTCAGCTCACTGAGGGTCAGTTCCAGCTTGTCCTGACGCGCCAGCGCTGCACGCACCTGACGAAAGCTCCAGCCCTCCACCAGGGTCAGGCTGTACTGCACCACTTCCCCCCGACGCCACAGGTCGAGCAGATCACGCGCGCGCAGGTCGGGGGTCAGGCGGTATTCACCGCTGTGCAGCGGCTGGCCCTGCAGGTTGAAGCGCCAGTACAGGCGCAACCACAGTGCACCGTCGATCACACCGTCCGCTTCCAGGCGATTGAGCACGCCACCAGGCGTGGCACCGACAGGCACTTCGATCAGGCGCTCCTCACCGAGCGCCAGAGGCTGCTCGAGGGCGCGGTGCTGTTGCCAGGCCACGAAGCCCAGGGTGAGACCGGCCAGCACCACGGCAATTTCCAGCAGCAACAGTAATTTGCGAATCACGAATCAGCAGTCCAGTAGATGACGAGCAATGCCCTGCAGTTTACGGGTGAGCGGCCCGACCGGCCAGTGACGGCCTTGCAACTCGCGGACCGGCCACACGCCGTACAGGCTGTTGCAGAGAAAGACTTCATCCGCGGCCAGCAGTTCGTCCATCTGCACATCGCCCACCTGGCAGCTGACACCCAGGGCCTGCGCCTGCTCCAGCAGCTCGGCACGCATCACCCCGGCCACGCCGCAGCGGCTCAACTCGGGAGTCGAGAGCACGCCATCACGCACCAGGAACAGATTGCTGAACACCGCCTCGACCACCCGCCCCGACACATCGCGCATCAATCCTTCAGCGTGCTCGGCGTCCTGCCACTCGGCGCGGGCCAGTACCTGCTCCAGGCGATTGAGGTGCTTGAGGCCGGCCAGCAGCGGCTGCTCGGCGAGGCGGGTTTCACAGGGAAACAGGCGAATACCGTTGTCGCCGTGCTGCGGCGGGTAAGCCGGCATGGCGCCAGCCTGAAGGATGTGTCGTGGTGATCCGGCAGATGGAGCGTACCCCCGCTGGCCATCACCGCGGGTGACGATCAGCTTGGCAACGCCCTGCCCCAGCTCGGCACAGAAGGCCGACAGCTCGCTGCGCAGGCGCGCGGCATCCAGATCGATGCGCAGCCGTGCACAGCCTGCCGTAACCCGTGCCAGGTGGCGCTCCAGCAGTACCGGGCGACCGCCCTGCACGGCCATGGTCTCGAACAGGCCGTCACCGTAGGCCAGGCCGCGGTCCACGAGGGGCAGCGACGTGGCCAGCCGGCCATCGACCCAGGTGAGCATCAATCAGCGTACCGGCGGAATACCAGCGAGCCATTGGTACCACCGAACCCGAAGGAGTTGGACAGCGCCACCTCGATCGGCATCTTGCGTGCTTCGTGCGGCACGAAGTCCAGGTCACAGCCCTCGTCCGGCTCATCCAGATTGATGGTCGGCGGTGCTACCTGATCACGCAGGGCCAGCACACTGAAGATCGCCTCCACCGCCCCCGCTGCACCCAGCAGGTGACCGGTCATCGATTTGGTCGAGCTGACGGCCAGGGCGTGAGCATGATCGCCGAACACCGACTTGATCGCCGCCACTTCGGCCTTGTCGCCAGCCGAGGTCGAGGTGCCGTGGGCGTTGATGTATTGCACGTCCGACGGCTGAACACCCGCATCGCGCAGAGCGTTGGCCATGCAGCGCGCCGCACCGGCACCGTCTTCGGGTGGCGAGGTCATGTGGAAGGCGTCGCCGCTCATGCCGAAACCGATCAGCTCGGCGTAGATGGTCGCGCCACGGGCCTTGGCGTGTTCGAGCTCCTCGAGCACCAGTGCTCCGGCGCCGTCGGACAGCACGAAGCCATCACGTCCCTTGTCCCACGGGCGGCTCGCCTTGGTCGGCTCCTCGTTGCGGGTGGACAGTGCGCGAGCCGCTCCGAAGCCGCCCATGCCCAGACCACAGGCAGCCATTTCGGCACCGCCGGCGATCATCACGTCGGCCTCGCCATAAGCGATGTTGCGCGCCGCCATGCCGATGCAGTGGGTACCCGTGGTACAGGCGGTGGCGATGGCGTAGTTGGGGCCCTGCAGACCCAGGTGGATCGACAGGAAACCGGAAATCATGTTGATGATCGAGCCAGGCACGAAGAACGGCGAAATACGCCGCGGCCCTTGCTCCTGCAACGACTTGCAGTTGTTCTCGATGTTGGTCAGGCCGCCGATGCCGGAGCCCATGGCCACACCGATACGATCACGATTGGCGTCGGTGATTTCCAGGCCGGCATCGCGCGCCGCCTGAAAGCTGGCCGCCAGACCGTACTGAATGAATAGGTCGAGCTTGCGCGCCTCTTTGGCGGACAGATACGGCTCGACATCGAAATTCTTTACCGAACCACCAAAGCGAGTGGAAAAGGCGGAAAGATCCGTGTGTTCGATCAGGCCGATGCCACTGCGGCCGGCCAGAATGCCCTGCCAGCTGCTCGGCACATCGTTACCCAGCGGCGACAACATGCCCATACCGGTAACCACGACGCGTCTACGCGACACAGCAATCTCCTCTTATCAGGTTTTTCGACGCCTCGATGCACCTGGCAAGCCTTTGCCCAGGCATTGATCATCTGGCGATTGGCTCGGCGTGCAGTTTCACCCGAGCGAAAAAACGCCGCTGGCGTTTCTCTTGAATCTACAGCGAGCCGTCAAAGAAAAGCCGCACGCCTTTACAGACGTGCGGCTTTTCCAATTCGGGAAGCGACGAACTGCTTACTGAGCGTGAGCAGTAACGTAGTCGATTGCTTCCTGAACAGTGGTGATCTTCTCGGCTTGTTCGTCCGGGATCTCGGTCTCGAATTCTTCTTCGAGAGCCATCACCAGCTCAACGGTGTCAAGAGAGTCGGCACCCAGGTCTTCAACGAAGGAAGCGCTGTTGGTTACTTCTTCTTCCTTCACGCCCAGTTGCTCGGCAACGATTTTCTTGACGCGTTCTTCGATGGTGCTCACGTGTTGTCACTCCTATTGGACAAATCCAGCCAGCTGGTTGTGCCGGCAAGTGTATAGAAAGGGTTTTCGGCTTTTCAAGCTGAAAGCCGATGGCGGCCACGGAAATACCTCGACGACCCTTCATGCAAACCAGCAATTTTGCTACCAAGTTTGTATCGGATCGAAGACGTTCGCCGATGGCATCGCCCGTATTCAGCTCATGTACATCCCGCCGTTCACAGGGATAGTAGCCCCTGTGACGTAAGCTGCACCATCGGAAGCGAGGAAAGAAACCACGTTAGCGATCTCTTGCGCCTGCCCCAAACGGCCCAGCGGAATCTGTGTCAGCAGCGCTTCGCGCTGCGCTTCCGGCAATTCACGGGTCATATCGGTGTCGATGAAACCCGGTGCCACCGCATTGACGGTAATCGAACGCGAACCAACCTCACGGGCCAGCGCACGACCGAAACCTTCGAGGCCAGCCTTGGCCGCTGCGTAATTCACCTGGCCAGCGTTGCCCATGGCACCCACCACCGAACCGATGTTGATGATACGCCCGAAACGCGCCTTGGTCATGCCGCGCAGCACAGCCTTCGACAAACGATAGAGGCTGTTGAGGTTGGTATCGATGACGTCATACCACTCGTCGTCTTTCATGCGCAGCATCAGGTTGTCGCGGGTGATGCCGGCATTGTTGACCAGCACCAGAACCTGACCGAAATCCTTCTGGATCTTTTCCAGGGTGGCCGCGACGGATTCGTCGTTGCTCACGTTGAGCATCAGGCCAGTGCCTTCGATGCCGTTTTCCTTGAGGGTAGCGGCGATGCGCTCGGCACCGGCCTCGGACGTAGCGGTACCGATGACCACGGCACCCTGACGACCCAGCTCCAGGGCGATCGCCTGGCCAATGCCGCGGCTTGCGCCAGTGACCAGTGCAACCTTACCTTGCAGACTCATAGCATTCTCCTAGTTCAGGCCAGTGCGGCGCGCGCAGCGGCAAAGGCCTCGGGGGTGTCGAGGTTGTGCGTGTTGACGCCCTTGACACAGCGCTTGTTCAGACCCGAGAGCACTTTGCCCGGGCCGCATTCGACCAGATCGGTGACACCGTGCTCGCCAAGGCGAACCATCGACTCGACCCAGCGTACCGGGCTGTACAGCTGAGCCAGCAGGTCGCGCTTGAGGGTGTCCAGATCGGCCACCACATCGGCGCTGACGTTCTGCACCAGCGGGATCTGCGGCGCCTGCCAGGCGATGGCGGCGACGGCTTCGGCGAAGCGCTCGGCAGCCGGACGCATCAGCTCGCAGTGCGACGGCACGCTGACCGGCAGCGGCAGCGCACGCTTGGCGCCACGGGCCTTGCAGGCCTCGACGGCGCGAGCCACGGCGGCCGCGGAACCGGCGATGACCACCTGACCAGGCGCGTTGTAGTTCACCGCGCTGACCACTTCGCCCTGTGCAGCTTCAGCGCAGGCAGCCTGCACGTCGGCATCTTCCAGACCGAGGATCGCTGCCATACCGCCCTGCCCGGCCGGCACGGCCTGCTGCATCAGCTGACCACGCAGTTCGACCAGTTTCACCGCTTCGGCGAAGCCGATGGAACCGGCAGCGACCAGCGCGCTGTACTCACCCAGGCTGTGCCCGGCGACGAACGCGGGGCGCGCGCCACGTTCCGCCAGCCACAGACGCCACAAGGCGATGGAAGCAGCCAGGATCGCCGGCTGGGTCTTGTCGGTCTGATTGAGCTGCTCTTCCGGGCCCTGCTGAGTCAGTGCCCACAGGTCATAGCCCAGGGCGCTCGAAGCTTCGCCGAAGGTATCGAGGATCAGCGCGTGCTCTGCGCCGTGTCCGGCCAACATGGTCAGCGCTTGCGAGCCCTGACCGGGAAAGACGAATGCGAGGGATGCAGACATGGAACGGTTCCCTTAGTGATCTTCTCGTCGAAAATTAACGCTCACCCTTCGGCAAGCGCTCGAAAACTGAAATTTTGGATGGCTGCCCATCGCAAGTGGTCACATATTACGGATCAAGTGCTCGATCCGACCACTCAGTCGCTGCGGCAAATTCTCCCGTACATCGGTCATTGCCCGGCGAATGGCGCTCTTTATACCATCCGGCCCGGCACTGCCGTGACTCTTCACCACGATGCCCTGCAAGCCGAGAAAACTCGCACCATTGTGCCGCGCAGGCGCCAGCTCGCCACGCAAACGACGCAGCAGCGGCAACGCCAGCAGACCCGCCACGCGCCCCAGCAGCGTGCTGCGAAACAGCGCCTCGAACCGCGACACCATCATGGTCACCAGCCCTTCGCTGGACTTGAGCAGCACATTGCCGACGAAACCGTCGCACACCAGCACATCGGCATCGCCGCGATACAACCCGTCGCCCTCGACGAAGCCGACATAGTTGAGCCCCTCGATGCCTTCGAGCAGCGCAGCGGCCTGCTTGACCTGCTGATTGCCCTTGGTTTCCTCGCTGCCGACATTGAGCAGACCCACCCGCGGCGACGCCATGCCCTGCACCTCGACAGCCACCGCCCCCATGATCGCGAACTGACAAAGATGCTCGGCCGTGCAGTCGACGTTGGCGCCCAGGTCGAGCAGATGGCAAACGCCATTGCGACTCGGAATGGCCGCGATCATCGCCGGCCGGTCAATACCCGGCAGGGTCTTGAGCACATGCCGCGACAGAGCCATCAGCGCACCGGTATTGCCCGCACTCACGCAGGCATGCGCCCGCCCGTCACGCACCATTTCCAGGGCCACGCGCATGGAGGAGTCCGGCTTGCCGCGCAGGGCCTGGCCTGGACGCTCGCCCATATCGATTGACTCGGCAGCATGCTCGATGCGCAGGCGCGAGTGATCGACACCGGGAATTCCAGCGATCAGGGTTTCGATAAGGGGGGCTTGGCCAACGAGGACCAGATGCAGCGAGGGGAACTCGGCCAGACAGGCGATGCTGGCTGGAACAATGCAGTGGGGACCGAAGTCCCCACCCATTGCATCAATCGCGATGATCGAAGCGGACAAGATTTACTCGTCAGCGCCCTTGTCGATCACTTTGCGACCACGGTAAACGCCTTCCGGCGATACGTGGTGACGCAGGTGAACTTCACCGGTGCTCTTCTCTACGGACAGAGCGTTACCCTCGAGCGCGTCATGCGAACGACGCATGTCACGGGCGGAACGGGATTTTTTGTTCTGCTGAACAGCCATACTAGTAAACTCCTAAACGTTTGGGTCACGCTTTAACTGTGCCAATACACTGAACGGGTTGGACCGCGTCACCCCGTCCTCGCTCGATTCGGGCTCATCAAGGCCCGCCGGCTGCTGGCAATCTTTCGGGTCATGAACCGGCACGATGGGCAAGGCGAGCAACAGCTCATCCTCGACCAATGCCAGCAGATCCAGAGGATCTTCACCCATTTCCAGTACGTCATAGCCTTGCGGCACGGACTGGGTATTCGCGCCTTCCTTCACCACAGCGTAATCACACTCGCTGAGGATCGGTAAGGTGACCTGATCCAGACAACGCTGGCAAACCATCTTGACTTCGACCTCCAGCTGGCTGTGTATGACCACAGCATGGCGCTCGTCACGCTCGAAGACGAACTTCGCGCGCACGTTGCCGCCATTATCGGCAAGAGGGTCGCAGAGCCGCGACAAATCGGCCAGCAGTAACTCACCCTGAAGGGTGGCACCACGATCGGCGAGTTTGCGTGGATCAACGTGAGGTGGAATCGGGCCATTTGACATAGGCGCCGCATTCTATGGATGCAACCGTGCGCTGTCAAAGGAAATTCCGCCTGTCCAGCCCCTTTGCCGACAGCTAGAATTCTCTGCCCATTGCACACGAGGTCAACGCCGATGTCATCCCTGGTTCTCGCCTCCAGCTCCCCCTACCGCCGCGAGCTGTTGAACCGTCTGCGCCAACCCTTCGAGTGGGCTGCGCCAAGTATCGATGAAGCACGCCGGCCTGACGAGTCCGCCGAGGCGCTGGTGCGTCGTCTGGCCAGGGAAAAAGCCCAGGCGCTGGCCGGGCGTTTCGCTTCGCACCTGATCATCGGCTCCGACCAGGTCGCCGTGCTCGATGGGCAGATACTCGGCAAACCCCACGATTACCAGCGCGCCCACGCACAAATCAGTGCGGCAAGCGGCAGGAGCGTCAGCTTTCTTACCGGCCTCGCGCTGCTCGACAGCCGCGACGGTTCCTGCCAGGTCGATTGCGTTCCTTATACGGTGCATTTTCGCACCCTGAGCGCAGAGCAGATAGAGCGCTATCTGAAAGCAGAAGAACCTTACGACTGCGCTGGCAGCTTCAAGGCCGAAGGCCTGGGCATCAGCCTGTTCCGCAGCACCGAGGGTGCCGACGTCAACAGCCTGATCGGCCTGCCCCTGATCCGCCTGGTCGAGATGCTCGACGTCGCCGGCTTACAGGTACCCTGAAATGCTTTCTTACAACTACTGAAACGCCAGGCTACGCCGTCTTCACGCCCCCACTCGGATACCGGCATTGCGCCAGCTCAAGGCTTTCAGGGCGGCGTGAATGCTGAAGCATCGGCCTGCCTGCAATTCTATCTAAGCTAATTCCTTTAAATTATTGGCCTCGTATTTTTTAGATCGCCTAGTTTGCCTCTACCGGATCACCGGACACCCTGCTGAACCCAGACCGTCCCGTGACCCGCCTCATCCGTGGCTGGCCACGCCATAGATGAGGCTTATCATGTCCCTGCTGCGCCCCATGCTGATCGCCGCCAGCCTGCTGCTCGCCCTGCCCCAGGCCCACGCTGAAAACCTGCGTATCGGCTACCAGAAGTCTTCGACCCTGATCAGCATCCTGAAAAGCCAGGGCACGCTGGAGAAGGCCCTGGCCGATCAGGACGTGACCATCAGCTGGCACGAATTTCCCAGTGGCCAGCCGCTGCTGGAATCCCTGAACGTCGGCAATATCGACCTGTCCGCCGACGTCGCCGATACCGTACCGGTATTCGCCCAGGCAGCCGGCGCCGAGCTCACCTACTTCGCCCAGGAAGCCCCCTCGCCGGGTGCCCAGGCGGTGATCGTGCGCGAAGACTCGCCGATCAAGACCCTGGCCGACCTCAAGGGCAAGCGAATTGCCGTCACCAAAGCCGCCGGTAGCCATTACCTGCTGATCGCCGCACTGGCCAAGGCCGGCCTCAAGTTCAGCGATATCCAGCCCGCCTACCTGACACCCGCCGACGGCCGCGCCGCCTTCGAGAACAAGCGCGTGGATGCCTGGGTGACCTGGGAGCCGTTCCTCAGCGGCGCCCAGCAACAACTGCCGACCCGCACCCTGGCCGATGGCGAGGGCCTGGCGGACTACCAGCGCTATTACCTGACCAGTACCCGCTTCGCCAAAGCCAACCCCAAGGTGCTGGAAATCGTATTCGCCGAGCTGGAAAAGACCGGCGACTGGGTACGCAGCAACCCTCGTGAAGCCGCCGAGCTGCTCGGCCCGCTGTGGGGCAACCTGGACCCGGCCATCGTCGAGAAAGCCAACGCACGCCGCAGCTATCAGGTTCGCGCCGTGCTGCCGGGCAGCCTCAACGAGCAGCAGAAGATCGCCGACGCCTTCTACAAGGAAGGCCTGCTGCCCGCGCCAGTGGATGCCGTGGACGTCGCCACCTGGGCACCAGAGAAGCGCTGACAGCAGGGCGCATCGCAGGGAGGGCCAGGACGATCAATAAGAACTGCCACGACACAGCCCCAACAACGCCTATCGCATCAGATGAAAAGGAGCCTCACATGCACATTCGTTCCCTGTTCGGCGCCGGCGTGATCGCCGTCGCCAGCCTGCTTTCAGCGCCCACCTGGGCGGCCAGCGAGTTTCTGGTCAGCACCGACTGGCTGGAGAAGAACCTCGACAATCCTAAAGTACGCATCATCGAAGTCAGCGTGGTGCCTGGCGTGTATGAGCGCGGCCATATTCCCGGCGCGGTCAACCTGGCCTGGCACAGCGACCTCGTCGATCCGGTGAAACGTGACATCGCCAGCCAGGAAGCCCTGCAGAGCCTGCTGCGCAAATCCGGTGTTTCGAACGACACCACCACCATTCTCTACGGCGACAACAACAACTGGTTCGCCGCCTGGGGCGCCTGGGTGTTCGATGTCTACGGCGTGGAGAACGTGAAGCTGCTCGATGGCGGGCGAGTCAAATGGGAAGCGGAAAAACGCACCCTGAGCAACCGCGCCAGCAGCCCGGGCAACGGCAACGTCACCCTCAAGGCTGCCAACAAGGAGCTGCGCGCCTTCCTGCCGGACGTACTGGCCTCCGCGGAAAAACGCAGCGACGCGCAACTGGTGGATATCCGTTCCGCCGACGAATACAACGGCAAGGTCTTCGCCCCGCAGGGCGTTCAGGAACTGGCCGTGCGCGCCGGCCACGTGCCGGGCGCCGTCAACGTTCCATGGGGCCAGGCAGTCGCTGCCGACGGCACCTTCAAGTCCGCTGAAGAGCTGAAGAAAGTCTACGCCGCCGTGGGCATCGACGGCAGCAAGCCGATCATCACCTACTGCCGTATCGGCGAGCGCTCCAGCCACACCTGGTTCGCCCTGAAGAAAATCCTCGGCTACGACGTGCGCAACTACGACGGCTCCTGGACAGAATACGGCAATGCCGTCGGCGTACCCGTGGTCAACGTCGCCGGCACGGTCTGGGGCGGCAAGTAACCCTCGGCAGAACACCCTTTGACGGGGCGGACGCGCCAGGCATGGCGTCCGCTCCTTTTTCATGGCCTGCCATCCATGGCGACCACCCTACGGGCCGTCGCAAGCGACGTTAAAAATCGCTCCCGCCGATTTTTCATGGGCGTCCTCGACGGGTCCCGTAGCCCGGTGTCGAGCGAAGCGATACCCGGGATCAGCCCCGGTCATTACCTGCCCGATTCCACCCAACGGACAACCGTCAATGGAGCGACCTCACATGCCCACCTTGCGTACTGGCAGCGCCACCCTGATTCTGTTCGCCCTGGCCACAGCCGCCTGGTTGCTGGCCACGCCGAGCAACGAGGGGCGGGCGCTGAGCTTTTCGCTGCTGGCAGGCGGCCTGTTCGGCGTGCTGCTGCAACGTTCGCGCTTCTGCTTCTTCTGCGTCAGCCGCGATTTCATCGAGCGCCGCGACCCGAGCGGGCTGCTCGGCATTCTCGCCGCCCTGGCGGTCGGCACCCTGGGCTATCACGCGGCCTTCGGCGCTTTCCTGCCGGACCCAACCAATGGCCGCTTGCCGCCGGATGCCCACATCGGCCCGCTGAGCTGGGTACTGGCGCTGGGCGCCACCCTGTTCGGCCTCGGCATGGCAATTTCCGGGTCGTGCATCAGCGCCCACCTGTACCGTTTAGGCGAAGGCGCCATGGCCTCGGTGCTGGCTCTGCTCGGTGCACTGGTGGGGTTCTTTTTAGGCTTTCTGAGCTGGAACACCCTGTACCTGGCGAGCATTCAGGAGGCACCGGTGATCTGGCTGCCGGCTCAGCTCGGTTATGGCGGCTCGTTGCTGCTGCAACTGGCGCTGCTGGGCGGCCTGGCGCATCTGCTGCTGCGCTACCGCAAGGATCAGGAACCCCGGCAAGCGCAAGATGGCCTGCGTGAGCTGCTGTTCGGCGCACGCTGGCCAACCTGGGTTGGCGGCATCCTCATCGGCACACTGGCGCTGGCGGCCTACCTGCGCGTCGGCCCGCTGGGCGTCACCGCCGAGCTCGGCAGCCTGTCGCGCACCGCCGCCAATGGCCTGGGCTGGCTGCCCGAACGCCTGGAAGGCCTGGACGGATTTTCCGGTTGCGCCACGGTGGTGAAAGAAACCCTGCTGTCGAACAATGGCCTGTTCATTCTCGGGCTGGTCCTCGCCGCCTGGGCCAGTGCCCTGCTCGCCGGCGATTGCGCACCGCGCTGGCCAGGCGCCCGGGAAGCGCTGCGCAACGTGGTCGGGGGCATACTGCTCGGTATGGGCGGCATGCTCGCACTCGGCTGCACCGTCGGCACCCTGCTCTCCGGCATCATGGCCGGCGCCGCCTCCGGCTGGCTGTTCGCCGTGTTCTGCTTCATCGGCCTGATCGCCGGGCTGCGCCTGCGCAAGGTGATTGGCTAACGACAAAACCGCAATCGTGAAATCCTGCAGGGTGGGTCACGCTCTATCGACCCACCAGGCCATTCAATGCCGATGGTGGCTGGCGACATCGATACGCCCTTGAACTGCGCTCCGAGCGGGGATCGCAATGGTGGATGAAAAGAGCGCCGGCCACGCGCCCCGATCCACCCTACGGGCTGAAGCCCACCCTACTTCCCAGGGGCATGAACCGTAGGGTGGCGCTTTAGCCCACCAAAGCCATTCAACGCCGACGGTGGCTGGCTGTTTAAAGCATGCGGTTCGGGGCTTTGGGCTGTGGGCGTTGTCGGTGGTGGGCTGAAGCCCACCCTACTTTCCAGGGGCATGAACCGTAGGGTGGCGCTTTAGCCCACCAAAGCCATTCAACCCGATGGTGGCTGGCTGTTTAAAGCATGCGGTTCGGGGCTTTGGGCTGTGGGTGTTGTCGGTGGTGGGCTGAAGCCCACCCTACTTCCAAGGGGCATGAACCGTAGGGTGGCGCTTTAGCCCACCAAAGCCATTCAACACCGACGGTGGCTGGTGGCTCAGAGCATGCGATTCGGAGCTTCGGGCTGTGGGCGTTGTCGGTGGTGGGCTGAAGCCCACCCTACTTC
>NZ_JARVSV010000037.1:0-54843 GCF_030209025.1 Pseudomonas sp. MEJ086 | reverse complement strand
AAGCGCCACCCTACGGTTCATGCGCCTTGGGAGTAGGGTGGGCTTCAGCCCACCACCAATACCCCCACGGCCCGGAGCTTCGAAGCGCATGCTTTGAACAGTCAGCCACCATCGGCGTTGAATGGCTTTGGTGGGCTAAAGCGCCACCCTACGGTTGATGCACCTGGGGAGTAGGGTGGGTTTCAGCCCGCCAATCGCATCAGACCTGCGTCCCCAGCAACACATGGCTGGCTGCAAACTGGGCGCGTACCGGGCTGCCCGCACCCAGCCCCTGCCGGGTGAGCTGTTCGGCGCAGGCCTGGGCGCACAGCGTTTGCCCGTTGGGCAGGGCGATGCGCACCTCGCAGGGGCCATCGGCCTCGGGCAGGATCTGTTCGATGGTCCCCACTAGCGCGTTAAGGCTCGGGTCGGCTTCCTGGTCCAGCCCGCTGAGCTGCAGCCAGCCGGCCTTGATCAGCACCATCAAGGGCACCCCATCCTGCAGTTGCAGGTGAGCGGTGCTGCTGTGGGTAATCTGCGCCTGGATCGACGAGCCTCCGGGCAGTTCGATCTCGATCAGGTCGTTGCCGCCTTGGCGCTGGATCGCCTGTACCCGACCGCTGAGCTGGTTGCGCGCGCTGGTACGCAGCATCAGCCGGCCGAGCACTTGCAGGTCGGCGTCGTCTTCGGCGGCCTGCAGCACTTCGGCCTGAATGGCCTGCAGGCGCTGGTGCAACTGCAGCAGACGCTCCCCGGCTGGCGTCAGCCGAGTACCCCCACCGCCCTTGCCGCCTACGCTGCGAGCGACCAGGGGTTGATCGGCCAGGTTGTTCAGCTCGTCGATGGCGTCCCAGGCCGCCTTGTAGCTCATGCCGGCGGCCTTGGCCGCGCGGGTGATCGAGCCCTGCGCGGCGATCTGTTCGAGCAGCGCGATGCGCTGCGGGCGGCGGGTAACGTGTTGGGCGAGCAGCGAGAGGGTGGTCATGGGCAGGGCAGCGGTAATCACGACGGCTGGCCACTGTGCGTGACGCTCCAGCCCTCGTCAATGATCCCCGGGCGCGGGCGTACGGGCCAGGCAATAGACATCCACGCGCGCCGCCCCGGCGCGAATCAGCAGGCGGGCAAGCTGCTGCGCCGTGGCGCCGGTAGTCAGCACGTCATCGATCAGCGCAACGTGCCGCTTCTTCACCTGCGCCTGGGGGCTGACCGCAAAGGCGCCACGCAGATTGCGCCGACGGGCGACGGCATCGAGTTTCTGTTGGGCGGGTGTATCGCCAATGCGCTGCAGCCACTCGCTGCGCTGAGGAATCTGCACGGCTTGGCCAATCACCTGAGCGAGCATCTGCGCCTGGTTGAAACCGCGTTGGCGCTGGCGTTTGGGCGAAAGCGGCACGGGCAACAATACGTCCGGCCTGGGCAGCCCTTCGCCGAAGGCGTGCACCAGATGGCGGGCGAGCAGATCACCGAGTAACCGGCCGATGGGCCAGCGAGCCTGATGCTTGAAGCGATTGATCAGGGCGTCCACCGGAAACGCATAGCGCCACGGGGCCTCGACCCTGCTGAATGCAGGCGGGCGCTTCAGGCAGTTGCCGCAGACAAGGCCGTCGACAGCAAGCGGCAGGGCGCAGATCTGGCAGCGCGGCCCCAGCCATGGGAGCTCCGCATCGCACTCGGCGCACAGCGGCAAAGGCGTATCCACCCGCTCATCACAGAGCGAGCAGGTTTGTTTTATTTTTAACCAGTTGTAAACCTTGATAAATGCATATGGTTGACAGTGCATGATGCTTCCTTAACTATGCCGCACATCCGTGTAGGGTCTGCTTTCGACTGTAGCAGGCCGCCTGTAGATAAGGACTTGCCCCCATGAGCGCTAGTACCGCCGCCACCCTGCGTCACGATTGGAGCCTGAAGGAAGTTCGGGCGCTGTTCGAGCAACCGTTCAACGACCTGCTGTTCCATGCCCAGACCGTGCACCGCGCGCATTTCGATGCCAACCGTGTGCAGGTCTCGACGCTGCTGTCGATCAAGACCGGGGCCTGTCCCGAAGACTGCAAGTACTGTCCGCAGTCCGGCCACTACAACACCGGTCTGGACAAGCAGAAGCTGATGGAAGTGCAGAAGGTGCTGGAGGCCGCGGCCGAGGCCAAGGCTATCGGTTCGACCCGGTTCTGCATGGGCGCGGCCTGGAAGCATCCGTCCGCCAAGGACATGCCCTACGTGCTGAAGATGGTCGAAGGCGTGAAGGCCCTGGGCCTGGAAACCTGCATGACCCTGGGCAAGCTCGACAAGGAACAGACCGCTGCCCTGGCCGAGGCGGGCCTCGACTACTACAACCACAACCTCGATACCTCGCCGGAGTTCTACGGCAGCATCATCACCACCCGCACCTACTCCGAGCGCCTGCAGACGCTGGCTTACGTGCGTGACGCCGGCATGAAGATCTGCTCCGGCGGCATTCTCGGCATGGGCGAGTCGCTGGATGACCGCGCCGGCCTGCTGATCCAGCTGGCCAACCTGCCGGAGCACCCGGAGTCGGTGCCCATCAACATGCTGGTCAAGGTCGAGGGCACGCCGCTGGCCAATGAGGAAGATGTCGACCCCTTCGACTTCATCCGCATGCTGGCGGTGGCGCGCATCATGATGCCGAAATCCCATGTGCGCCTGTCCGCCGGGCGTGAGGCGATGAACGAGCAGATGCAGGCCCTGGCGTTCTTCGCTGGCGCCAACTCGATTTTCTACGGCGAAAAACTGCTGACCACTGCCAACCCTCAGGCTGACAAGGACATGCAGCTGTTCGCACGCCTGGGCATTCAGCCCGAAGCGCGCGAGGAGCACGCCGACGAGGTGCACCAGGCGGCCATCGAGCAGGCGCTGGTCGAGCAGCGCGACTCGCGGCTGTTCTACAACGCGGTCTGAGAACAGCCACAAGCGACGAGCATCGCGGCGCGATCTGAATGGTTGCGCCGCTTGAAGCTTGTGGCTTGCAGCCTGGAGCTTTTGCATGCCTTTCGATCTTGCCGCTCGCCTGGCCGAGCGGCGTGCCGCCGATCTCTATCGACAGCGCCCGCTGCTAGGCAGCCCGCAAGGGCCGCTGGTGGAGGTGGACGGGCGCCAGTTGCTGGCGTTCTGTTCCAACGATTATCTCGGCCTGGCCAACCATCCGCTGGTGGTCGAGGCCTGGCGGGCTGGCGCCCAACGTTGGGGGGTCGGTGGTGGCGCTTCGCATCTGGTGATCGGCCACAGCACGCCGCACCATGAACTGGAAGAAGCCCTGGCCGATTTCACCGGCCGCCCCCGCGCATTGCTGTTTTCCACCGGCTACATGGCCAACCTCGGCGCCGTCACGGCGCTGGTCGGCAAAGGCGATACGGTACTCGAAGATCGACTCAACCACGCGTCATTGCTGGATGCTGGCCTGCTCAGCGGCGCGCGTTTCTCGCGCTACCTGCATAACGACCGTGGCAGCCTCGCTACGCGCCTGGGCAAGGCCGAGGGCAATACCCTGGTGGTTTGCGACGGCGTCTTCAGCATGGACGGCGATATGGCGGACCTGCCTGCACTGTGCGCCGAGGCACGTCGCAGGGATGCCTGGCTGATGGTCGATGACGCCCATGGCTTCGGCACCCTGGGCGCAACGGGCGGTGGTGTGGTCGAGCATTTCGGCCTCGGCATCAGCGACGTGCCGGTACTGGTCGGCACCCTGGGCAAGGCGTTCGGTACCGCTGGCGCCTTCGTCGCTGGCAGCGACGATCTGATCGATACCCTGGTGCAGTTCGCCAGGCCATACATCTACACCACCAGTCAGCCGCCGGCGTTGGCCTGTGCCACCCTGAAGAGTCTCGAACTGCTGCGCAGCGAGCACTGGCGACGTGAGCACCTGGCCGCACTGATCCGTCGATTCCGCGAGGGCGCCGCGAGCATCGGTCTGCAACTGATGGACAGTGATACGCCGATCCAGCCGATCCTGGTCGGCGATAGCGGCCGCGCCGTCGCCTTGTCTCAGGCGCTGCGCGAGCACGGCATGTTGGTCACGGCGATTCGCCCGCCGACCGTGCCGGCAGGCAGCGCGCGGTTGCGGGTCACCCTGTCGGCTGCCCACGAACTCGCCCAGGTCGATCGGCTGCTTGAAGTGCTCGCCCATTGCTGGCTGCAACTGCCGGGAGAGTCGGAACGATGACCGAGCGCCTGATTCTGTTACCCGGCTGGGGGCTCGGCAGTGCGCCGCTGCAGCCGCTCGTCGATGCCCTCGGCTCGCAGTTGCAGGTCGATATCGAGCCGCTACCGCCGCTCGAACATGGGCAACTGGAGCTGTGGCTCGACCAACTGGACGAGCGCCTGCCCCGGGGTGCCTGGCTGGGTGGCTGGTCACTGGGCGGCATGCTCGCCAGCCTGTTGGCAGCACGGCGGGCAGAGGATTGTCCTGGTCTGCTGACGCTGGCCAGCAATGCCTCTTTCATTGCCCGCGAGGGTTGGTCGGCAGCGATGCCGACGGCTACCTTCGAGGCGTTTCACGATTCCTACCGCCAGAACCCGAGCGCAACCCTCAAGCGCTTCGCGATGCTCTGCAGCCAGGGTGCTGCCGATGCTCGGGGGCTGTCCCGTGCATTGCTGGCGCAGGCTGGCGGCGTCGACTCGCTGGCCGGGCTCGACCTGCTTGCTACCCTCGATACCCGACCCGCACTGCTGCAGTTCCAGGGGCCGCAACTTCACCTGTTCGGCACCGCCGATGCGTTGGTACCGGCGGCTGCCGCTGCTGCTGTTCAGGCCGTGCAGCCTGCTGCCCAGGTGCGCAGTGTCGAGGGCGCGAGCCATGGGTTCGCTGTGGAACAGGCCGAGCACGTAGCGGCCATGCTGCTCGGTTTCATGGAGGCGCACGGTGAACGAGCGGCCTGACAAGCGCCGGGTGGCGGCGTCCTTTTCCAGGGCCGCTGGCAGTTATGACAGCGTTGCCGAATTGCAGCGCGATGTGGGGCGGCGGTTGTTGTGGCGGCTGCCGTTGTCCACGCAGCCGGGGCGATGGCTCGACCTTGGCTGTGGTACTGGCCACTTCAGCCGGGCGCTGGGCGAATGGTTCCCCCTTGCACAGGGCATCTCCCTGGACATCGCCGAAGGCATGCTGCAGCACGCTCGGCAACAGGGCGGCGCGCAGTGCCACGTGGCTGGAGACGCCGAGCAGCTGCCACTGCGTGATCAGAGCTGTGATCTGATTTTCTCGAGCCTGGCCTTGCAGTGGTGTGCCGACTTCCAGGCCGTGCTCAGCGAGGCGCGCAGGGTATTGCGACCGGGTGGTGTGCTGGCGTTCAGCAGCCTGTGCGTCGGCACCTTGCAGGAGCTGCGTGACAGCTGGCAGGCCGTGGACGGTTTCGTGCACGTCAACCGCTTCCGCCGCGTCGAGGACTATGAGGCGCTGTGCGCTGCCAGCGGTATGCAGGTGCAGGCGCTGCAGCTTCAGGCGCATCGCCTCCACTACCCGGATCTGCGCAGCCTCACCCACGGCCTCAAGGCGTTGGGGGCGCATAATCTCAACGATGGCCGCCCGGCCGGGCTGACCGGGCGCGCACGCTTGCGCGCGCTCGCCGAGGCTTACGAACAACGGCGCCAGCCCGAGGGACTGCCCTGCACCTACCAGGTCATCTATGGCGTACTGCAAAAGGAGCAGCGCTCATGAGTGCAGCCTATTTCATCACGGGCACCGACACCGAAATCGGCAAGACCACCATCGCCGCCGGCCTGTTGTATGCGGCCCGCGCCGCCGGGCTGTCGACGGCTGCGGCCAAGCCGGTCGCCTCCGGCTGTGTGCTTACCGCAGAGGGGCTGCGCAACGACGACGCGTTGGCACTGCTCGCTCAATGCAGCCTGCCGCTGCGCTATGACGAGGTGAACCCCAATGCCTTCGCACCGGCCATCGCCCCCCATCTGGCGGCGCGCGACGAGGGCGTGCAGCTTGAGGTGCCGGCGTTGAGCGCAGCGGTTCGGGCGATTCTGGGCAAAGGTGCGGACTTCACGCTGGTCGAAGGTGCCGGTGGCTGGCGCGTACCACTGACGGGCGCGGCCAACCTGTCGGACCTGGCTCGGGCACTGGAGCTTCCGGTGATTCTGGTGGTCGGCGTACGCCTGGGCTGCATCAACCATGCGCTACTGACCGCCGAGGCGATCCTGGGCGATGGCTTGCCGCTCGCTGGCTGGGTGGCCAATATCGTTGACCCGCATGCGGCGCGGCTGCAGGACAATCTCGATACCCTGAGCGAGCGTTTGCCCGCACCTTGCATCGGCGAGGTGCCGCACTTGTCAGCGGCTTTGCCGGAGCGGGTGGCGCAGTACCTCGATTTATCGCGAATGATGCTATAAAGCCAGCTCATGCATTATTTTTGGCTGTACATTTTTTAAGCGGCTTCTGCTTAAATACATGCCATAGGTCCCTGCACCAGGAGACGTCCATGCAGATCTCATCCACCAGCGCATTCAACGCTGGCATCAATACCATTCAATCCGGCCAGCGTCGCGTCGATCAGGCTGCCGGTGAAATCGCCAGAGCGCCGGTGATTGCCGAGCGCGCGCAGGCCAACGAGCCCTCGGCTGCCCGCTCCGATATCGCCGATAACATGGTCGAGATGCGCGTCGGTCAATATGAAGCTCAGGCTGGCGCTCGTGTCGTTCAGACGGCGGACAAGGTGCTGGGCACCTTGATCGACGTCACCGCCTAATCGTCGCGCCTTCGGGCGCTCGGTTCCAGGAGGGAGGATGACATGCAAGTTTCTGGCTTCTCTCCCTCTTACTATCCTGTACTTCCTGCCGCGACCGCCGTTCCACGCCCCGTCGATTCCTCCAGCTCCCCTGATTTGGCCCGCGCCGCTTTTGCGCCTGTGGCGTCTAGTGCTGAGTCCGATTCCTCAAAAGCTGCAACCGGGCAGGAGGAACAGGACAAGTCAGAAGACTCCTCTGCTACCGCCAAACCAGGCGAGCCCCGCACTCCTCAGGAAGAGCAGGAGTTGCAGTTGGTCATTTCCGAGTTGGTCAACCGGGATCGTGAGGTGCGAACCCACGAGCAGGCGCACGCGGCGGTTGGCGGCGTGCACGCTGGCGCACCCACCTACACCTATACCCGTGGCCCGGATGGCAAGCGCTATGCTTCCGGGGGTGAGGTGAGCATCGACGTGGGGGCGGTAGCCAATGATCCTCAGGCCACGCTGAGCAAGATGGAGATCGTGATCCGTGCCGCGCTGGCGCCGGCCGAACCCTCTGCCCAGGATCGCAGCGTCGCCAGCCAGGCGCAGGCACAAATGGCGGTAGCCCGTGCCGAGCTCGCCGCACAGCAGCGCAGCGAAGCCGAGGAGGCGAAGGCACCTGCCGACGAAACGGATCAGGAAAGCGACGACCCGTCAGTCACGTCCGCCGATCAGCAGGCCCGCCCGGAGCCCGCCGGGATCAGCCTCTACGCCGCGTTCGCGGCCGATCAGAATCCCTCTGGATCGCTCGATCTGCGCGCTTGAGCGAACGGTGTCGGGCCTTGACAGTGCCAGGGCGTAAACGTATGTTTCAAACATGTGTTTGAGTCGCTGCGCTGGCAGCCGACTCCATATATGGCCATTCTGCAAACGACCGCCCATCGGTCATCCCAAACATAAGAGACCACCCGCAGAGGTACCCGCTATGCCTGAATACAAGGCCCCCTTGCGTGATATCCGTTTCGTTCGTGACGAACTGCTCGGCTATGAAGCGCACTATCAGAGCCTGCCCGGCTGCCAGGACGCCACGCCAGACATGGTCGATGCCATCCTCGAGGAAGGCGCCAAGTTCTGCGAGCAGGTGCTCTCTCCGCTGAACCGCGTAGGCGATACCGAAGGCTGCACCTGGAGCGAATCCGGTGTGAAAACGCCGACCGGCTTCAAGGAAGCCTACAAGCAGTTCGTCGAAGGCGGCTGGCCCAGCCTGGCCCATGACGTCGAACATGGCGGCCAGGGCCTGCCCGAGTCGCTTGGCCTGGCTGTCAGTGAAATGGTCGGTACCGCCAACTGGTCGTGGGGCATGTACCCCGGCTTGTCCCATGGCGCGATGAACACCATCTCCGCACACGGCACGCCCGAGCAGCAACACACCTACCTGACCAAGCTGGTCTCCGGCGAATGGACCGGCACCATGTGCCTGACCGAAGCCCACTGCGGTACCGACCTGGGCATGCTGCGCACCCGTGCCGAACCTCAGGCCGACGGTTCCTACAAAATCTCCGGCACCAAGATCTTCATCTCGGCCGGTGAGCACGACATGGCCGATAACATCGTGCACATCGTACTGGCTCGCCTGCCGGATGCACCGGCTGGTACCAAGGGTATTTCCCTGTTCATCGTGCCGAAGTTCCTGCCCGGCGCCGAAGGCGGCGTCGGTGAGCGCAACGCGGTGAACTGTGGCTCGCTCGAGCACAAGATGGGCATTCACGGCAACGCCACCTGCGTGATGAACTTCGATGCTGCCACCGGCTTTCTGATCGGCCCGCCGAACAAGGGCCTGAACTGCATGTTCACCTTCATGAACACCGCTCGCCTGGGCACTGCTCTGCAAGGTCTGGCGCATGCCGAACTGGGCTTCCAGGGTGGCATCAAGTACGCCCGTGATCGCCTGCAAATGCGCTCGTTGACTGGCCCGAAAGCGCCGGAAAAAGCCGCCGATCCGATCATCGTGCACCCCGACGTTCGCCGCATGCTGCTGACCATGAAGGCCTTCGCCGAGGGTAATCGGGCGATGGTTTACTTCACCGCCAAGCAGGTGGATATCCTCAAGTACGCCCAGGACGAGGAACAGAAGAAAGCCGCTGATGGCCTGATGGCTTTCCTGACCCCGATCGCCAAGGCGTTCATGACCGAGGTCGGCTTCGAGTCCGCATCCCACGGCATGCAGATCTACGGTGGCCACGGTTTCATCAGCGAGTGGGGCATGGAGCAGAACCTGCGCGACTGCCGCATCTCGATGATGTACGAAGGTACTACCGGTGTTCAGGCCCTCGACCTGCTCGGTCGCAAGGTGCTGATGACTCAGGGCGAAGCGCTCAAGGGCTTCACCAAGATCGTCCACAAGTTCTGCCAGGCCAACGAAGGCAACGAAGCGATCAAGGCGTTCGTTGAGCCGCTGGCCAAGCTGAACAAGGAGTGGGGCGAGCTGACCATGAAGATCGGCATGGCCGCCATGAAGGACCGCGAGGAAGTCGGTGCCGCGTCGGTGGATTACCTGATGTACTCCGGCTACGCCTGCCTGGCTTACTTCTGGGCCGACATGGCGCGTGTCGCCGCCGAGAAGATCGCTTCGGGCGAGGGTGACCAGGCCTTCTACAAGGCCAAGCTGCAGACCGCGCAGTTCTACTATGCACGCATCCTGCCGCGTACCCGCACCCACGTTGCGACCATGCTGTCTGGCGCAAGCAGCCTGATGGACATGAACGAAGAAGACTTCGCTCTGGGTTACTGATTGCCCATGCGATGCAAGAACCGCGGCCCAGTGGGGCGCGGTTTTTTTATGGCTGTCTTTCAGGCTGGCATCGGCTGAGGTGCTGCGGCCCGACCTGCACTGGTGAGATGCTCGGACCTCGTGCGTAGCTGACCAAATACAGGCAGAATGCCAGTCTCTTTCTGGTCATTGCGGAGCTCGTCTTGTCGCGCCTAACCGCCTTGCGCTTGGGACACTTCCTGCCAGCGTTGCTGCTGCTCGGCGGCGGCTTGCTGGCCGCGACTCTGCCAACGCTGACCGACTTCTTCACCTCCCTCTTCAATGTGTTGCCGACCCTGTTGCTGCTGCTCGGTGGCACCTTCTGCGTGGTCTACGGCCGGCAACGCGAGCTGTTCCTGCTGCTGGTGCTCTATCTGGGTTACTTCGTGCTCGACGAGCAGGCCGATCATTACCGCGATTTCGGTCAGGTGCGCGATGATGCGGCCCTGGTCTTTCACCTCTGCAGCCTGCTGTTGCCGATGCTCTATGGGTTGTTCGCTCTGTGGCGAGAGCGCACCCACCTGATCCAGGATCTGGTCGCCCGCCTTGCGGTGCTGCTGGCGGTTTGTGCCGTGGCCGCTGCGCTTGCGCGACGCTATCCGCAAGCGCTCGAGCAGTGGTTGTCGGTGATCCGCTGGCCCGCCCTGCATGCCGAGTGGATGAGCCTCGTGCAACTGGCCTATCCGCTGTTCCTGCTGGTCATCGTCGCACTGCTGGTGCAGTACCTGCGCACGCCTCGCCCGGTACACGCGGTGCAGTGCGTCGGGGTGATCGCTCTGTTATGGATGCTGCCCAATACCTTCATCCAGCCTCATGCGCTGCAGGTGATGTCCAGCGTGGTGATGCTGATGATCGTCGTCGGCGTGGCGCACGAGGCCTACCAGATGGCCTTCCGAGACGAGCTCACCGGGTTGCCCGGGCGTCGGGCGCTTAACGAGCGGCTGCAGCGCTTGGGGCGCAGCTACGTGCTCGCCATGGCGGATGTCGATCACTTCAAGAAATTCAACGATACCCATGGTCACGATGTTGGCGATCAGGTGCTGCGTGTGGTCGCCAGCCAGCTGCGCAAGGTCGGCGGCGGTGGCAAGGTCTACCGCTACGGCGGCGAGGAATTCACCCTGGTGTTTCCCGGCAAGACCATCGAACAGTGCCTGCCGCATCTGGAAGCGATACGCCAGACCGTCGAACGCTACCGGATTCAGTTGCGCGATGGCCAGCAGCGCCCGAACGACGACCAGTTGGGGCGTCAGCGCCGCCGGGGTTCCGCTGCCACCCATGTGTCCGTGACGGTGAGTATCGGGGTGGCTCAGCGTGGCGAGGAGCAGCGCAGCGTGGAGGAGGTTCTCAAGGCCGCCGACAAGGCCCTCTATGGTGCCAAGAGCGCAGGGCGCAACTGCGTGAGCAGTCAGGTTCAGCGGCGCGGCGCGGTCAAGTTGAAGGCCGAGCGCGGCTGATCGTCTGTGTGATCGATCAGTGGCTGACCGGTCACGACACGACCCTATGTGTCTGAAAAGTTGTTGGGCTAGACTCGGCTTCTGAACGTGCTACCGAGGACTTCCCATGGCCGATTACAAAGCTCCCCTGCGTGACATGCGCTTCGTGCTCAACGAGGTTTTACAGGTCTCAACATTGTGGGCGCAGTTGCCAGCCCTGGCCGAGGTCGTCGATGAGGAGACCGCCAACGCGATCCTCGAAGAAGCGGGCAAGATCACCGCAGGCATGATCGCGCCCTTGAACCGGGCGAGTGACGAAGAGGGCTGTTCGTGGGCCGATGGCGTGGTCACCACGCCAGCCGGATTCATCGAGGCCTACAGGGCGTATGCCGAGGGTGGCTGGGTCGGTGTCGGTGGCGATCCGCAGTTCGGCGGCATGGGCATGCCCAAGGTGATATCTGCCCAGGTCGAGGAAATGGTCAACTCGTCCAGCCTGTCGTTCGGCCTCTACCCGATGCTCACGGCCGGAGCCTGTCTGTCGATCAATGCACACGCCAGCGAAGAGCTGAAGCAGGCTTATCTGCCGAACATGTATGCCGGCGTCTGGGCCGGTTCCATGTGCCTGACCGAGCCCCATGCCGGTACCGATCTGGGCATCATCCGTACCAAGGCCGAGCCTCAGGCCGATGGCAGCTACAAGGTCAGCGGCACCAAGATCTTCATCACCGGTGGTGAGCACGATCTGACCGAGAACATCATTCACCTGGTGCTGGCCAAGCTGCCAGATGCACCGGCTGGCCCCAAGGGCATTTCGCTGTTCCTGGTGCCCAAGTTCATGGTCAATGCCGATGGCTCGCTGGGTGAGCGCAACGCGCTGTCCTGTGGCTCCATCGAGCACAAGATGGGCATTAAGGCATCGAGTACCTGTGTAATGAACTTCGATGGTGCCACCGGTTACATCATCGACGCGCCGAACCGCGGCCTGGCCGCCATGTTCACCATGATGAATTACGAGCGACTGGGGGTCGGCATCCAGGGGCTGTCGACCGGTGAGCGTTCCTACCAGAGCGCCATCGAATATGCCCGCGAGCGTATCCAGAGCCGTGCGCCAACTGGTGCCGTGGCCAAGGACAAGGCGGCCGACCCGATCATCGTCCATCCGGATGTGCGCCGTATGTTGCTGACCATGAAGGCCCTCAACGAGGGTGGACGTGCCTTCTCCAGCTACGTCGCCATGCAGCTCGACACCGCCAAGTTCAGCGAAGATGCGATCACCCGCAAGCGCGCCGAAGAACTGGTGGCGCTGCTGACTCCGGTGGCCAAGGCGTTCCTGACCGATCTCGGCCTGGAAACCACCCTTCACGGCCAGCAGGTGTTCGGTGGGCATGGCTACGTGCGGGAGTGGGGCCAGGAACAACTGGTTCGCGACTGCCGCATCACGCAGATCTACGAAGGCACCAATGGTATCCAGGCGCTGGATCTGGTCGGTCGCAAGGTGGTTGGCAGTGGTGGCGCCTTCTCCCAGCATTTCACCGATGAGATTCGTGCCTTCGCCAGCGCCGCGGATGCTCCGCCTGCCGAGTTCAGCGAGCCGCTGCTGGCCGCGGTCGCCATTCTGGAGGCGCAAACCACGGCACTGCTCGAGCGCGCACGGAGCAACCCCAACGAGATCGGCGCGGCCTCGGTGGAGTACCTGCACCTGTTCGGTTACACCGCCTACGCCTACATGTGGGCAATGATGGCCAAGGCGGCACTGGGCAAGGAAGGGCAGGAGGATTTCTACGCCAGCAAGCTGGGCACCGCGCGTTTCTACTTCGCTCGCCTGCTGCCACGCATCCATTCCCTGAGTGCGTCGGTGAGCGCTGGCAGCGAGAGCCTGTACCTGCTCGATGCCGAGCAGTTCTGACGGGGTGTGGTCCGCGCTGTCGTTGGTCTGCAGCGTGTAGGCCAATGCTTACACGCAGTTCTGCCTTTAGCCACTATTGGCATTTGCAGGCGAAGCGTAATCTTCACTTCAAGGACTTAGCGCAGGAAGCGCACTGAAACAGACAGGGATACGTGGGACGCTGCCAGGATGGCGTGCTGATCAAGGATGTCAGGATACAGACTGAAAAACCCCGCCTCGGCGGGGTTTTCTTTTTGGGGCGAATAAAGTCAGTCTCACCCGATGACGTGTTTCATGGCCGCTGCCGATGCATTGCCTATCGTCCAACTGCCAGCCCGCCTGCCGAGGCGTCGGCCCTGCTCTTCATCTGATCGTTGTCATCCTCGAAGCCCGCGCCAGACCAGTGCTGCGAGCAGCACCCAGAGCGCCACGATGATTGCCGCCGCCACCCAGCGACCACGCCCGCCGATGCGCGTGTCGGCCAGGCGTTCGGCTTGCGGGCGACAACGCTGGATCAACTCGGCAGGCGTCAGGCGCACGGCCAGAGCGATGCCCAGCGGCAACAGCAGCAAGTCGTCGAGCAGGCCGAGCACCGGAATGAAATCCGGGATCAGGTCCACCGGGCTGACGGCATACAACACCACGGCGATGCCCACCAGCTTGGCTGGCCAGGGCATGTCGGGCTGACGGCAGCAGAGCCAGAGCAGGATGATCTGACGTTTGAGCGCCTTGGCCCATGTGCGCAGGGTGCTTAGCAGGGTTTTCATGGGGTTGCCTCATCGATGCCGCAGTGGCGGGCGGAGAATACCAGTGGCGCGTCGGGTAGTTCGGTGAAGCGAGCGATCCAGGCGCGATAGCTGGCCTGCGCATCGAGGTCGGCGAAGGCTTGCGGCCAGAGCATGCTGGCCAGGTATTCGACGCCGATGACGTTGAACACGCTGTTGTAGAACTGATGGTAAAGGCCATGGACGCAGTGGTTCGGCGCCTTGCGGACGCGCTCGAAGCCCGGCCGTTGCAGCAGGCGGTGAAGATGATCCTGCACGGCGCCTGGGTCGGCACGATAGCCGAATGGCAAAGCACCCACGCCTTCACGCAGGCGCTGAGTGCCGGTCATCACGTAATGATCCGGTTTGCTGCGGATAAGCATCTCCAGGGCGACGTCTCCGGAGTCGCCAAGCAGCAGCCGCGAGCCCAGATTGGTCGCGCCGAGCGCCTTGACCATCGCCCCCCAGCCCTTGTCGCCCTGGGTATGGCAACAGCTACCGCTGCCGGCCTGGCCCGCTCGGGCTTCGATGAACACCCGGGGTTTGGGGAGGTCACGGCTGCGTCGCTGCAAGTCGTGGAGTTTTGCCTGATAGGCGTCGACGTAGGCCCGCGCGCGAGCCTGGCGATTCAGTACGTCACCGAGCAGCAACAGGCTGCGCGGTACGTTGCGTAGCGGGTCATCCTGGCTGTCGACGTAGATCAACGGGATGCCCAGGCGTTCGAGCAGGCTGCCAAGCACGCTGTTTTCCACGGCCGGCCGGGCCTCCAGACGCACCACCAGCAAGTCCGGGTGAAGGCGAATGACGCGCTCGATATCCACATCCCCGGCGGAGGAAAAGCCCAGTGTCGGTATCTGGGCGGCAGCTGGCCAGCGTTCCATCAGCAGTTGCCAGAGGCTGGGATCCGAGCCGCGCAGGTTGTTGTTGAAGGCCACCACGCGGGCCAGTGGCGCTTCACGTTCGAGAATGGCCAGGGCCAGCAGGTCATTGCTGTCCTGCAGCAGGATCCGCTGCGGCGGTGCCTCGATGCGCACCTCACGGCCGGCGAGGTCGATCACGGTGCGTGGATAGTCATCGGCCTGGACGGCAGCGCCCGTCAGCAGCAGGATCACCGACAGCGCAGCACGAAGCGTCACAGCGAAGCATCCACGGCAATTTGCAGGTGCCCACGGCTGCAGGTTTCGACCCGAGCATCGACCTTGTAGACGTTCGCCAGCAGCGACGGGGTGAGCGTTTCCTGTGGGCCGCCGGTGGCCTGCACGCGGCCATTGGCGAGCACCACCAGGCGATCCGCCCAGCGCGCGGCGAGGGCCAGGTCATGCAGCACCACGACGACGATGCGGCCCTGGTCGGCGAGACCGCGCACGGTCCCCATCACCCGGTTCTGGTGGTGCAGGTCGAGGGCGCTGGTGGGTTCGTCGAGCAGCAGCAGCGATGGCTCGCGAATCATCGCCTGGGCCAGGCTCACCAATTGCCGCTGGCCTCCGGACAACTGCTCGAGCGGGCGCATGGCCAGGTGCACGATGCCAAGCTGCTCCAGCACGCCATGGGCTCGCTGTATGGCGCCCGGCGTTTGACCAGTCTGCCCGGCATGCAGAGCGCCGAGCAGGGTTTCCAGTACGCTCATGGCGATACCATCGGGCAATTGCTGGGGCATGAAACCCATCTGCTGCGCGCGCTCGCGGCGCGAGCAGCGCAGCAGATCGAAGTCGCCCAGGCGCAGGCTGCCGGTCGTGGGCAACAGCCCTGCCAGGCTGCGTAGCAGCGTGGACTTGCCTGCGCCATTGGGGCCGACCAGCGCCACCAGTGTCCCCGGCTCGATGGCGGGCAGATCGATGCCATGGAGAATCCGCGTGCCACGGCAGTGCACCTGCAGCCCGGCAATCGTCAGGGCCGGCGCAGTCATGGGCGCCGCCCCTGGCGCAGCAGCAGCGTCATGAACAGCGGCACGCCGATCAGTGCGGTGACGATACCCACCGGCAGGATCACGCCAGGAATCACCAGCTTGCTGGCGATCGAGGCGAGGGACATCACCAGTGCACCGACCAGCGCGCTGACCGGCAGGAAGAAGCGGTGATCTTCGCCGATCAGCAGGCGTGCGATATGCGGGCCGACCAGGCCGATGAAACCGATGGTGCCGACGAAGGCCACCGCCGTGGCGGCCAGCAGGCTGATGCGCAGCAGCGAGCCGAAACGCAGGCGGCCGACATCGATACCCAGGGTCAGCGCACGCTCCTCGCCGAGGCGCAGGGCGGTCAGTGGCCAGGCCGCGCGCAGGCTGAAGGGAATGGTCAGCACCACCACCAGCGCCAGGGTCTGCACGGCAGGCCAACTGGAGCGGGTCAGGCTGCCGAGGCTCCAGAACACCAGTTGTTGCAGGGCGTCGGGTGAGGCGATGTATTGCAGCAGAGCGACCAGCGCGTTGTAGCAGAACACCAGCGCGATACCGAACAGCAGCAGGGTCTGCACGCCGCCAGCCAGGCGCGCGACGCCCTGTAGCAGGAGCACCGAGGCGAAGGCGAAGAAGAAGGCGTTCAGGGTCACCAGGGCGCTATCCGGTACACCGGGAATGCCCAGGTTGAGGACGATGGCCAGCGCCGCTCCGAGCGAGGCGGCGGAGGACAGACCGAGGGTGAAGGGATCGGCCAGGGGATTACCCAACACGGTCTGCATTTCCGCACCGGCCAGCGAGAGGGCCACGCCGACCAGCACCGCCATCAACGCGAAGGGCAGCCGCAGTTCGCGGACGATCACCTGCGTGTCGATATCCACCATCTGGGGTGTGAACAGCGCACCCAGCACTTCACCAGGCGAAAACAGCGTGGAGCCGATGGCGATATCCAGCACCAGGCTGATGAACACCGCCACCAGCAGTGCCGCGCAGATCAGCAGACGCTTGTGCAGCACCCGCCCGTACGCCGCGGCCAGCTCCCGGGCCGTGAAGGTGTCGTGCATGGCTAGAATTTCGCGCTGATGGTGGCCAGCAGCGAGGCCGGTTCGCCGTAGTAGTTGCCATCGGTGGAGGCCACGGTTTCCAGATACTCGCGGTCGGTGAGGTTGCGTCCATTGAGCGAGACGCGAACCTCTTCGCTGAGGTCGTAGAACAGGCTGGCGTCGAAGCGCGTGTAGCCGGAGACGTCGTAGCTGTTCTCCAGATTGCCTTCGCGGGCGCCAACGGCGATTACTCCCGCACCGAAGCCCAACCCCTTCAGGTTGCCCGATTGCAACTGGTAGCTGCTCCACAGCGAGCCGCTCAGGGTCGGTACGCCCTGCAGCTTGTTGCCTTCTCGCACCAGTGAGTCAGCGGTGGGGGTGTGCTTGGTCAGCTCGGCGTTGAGCACACTGGCGTTGGCAATGATGTGCCAGCCGTCCAGCGGTTCGCCGACGATATCCAGTTCTACGCCGCGCACGCGCTGTTCGCCGGTCTGGATGGAGCGATCTTCATTTTCCGGATCGGTACTGGCGACGTTTTCGCGGGTTAGCTGGAACACTGCCAGTGTGGCGCTCAATCGTTGTGGAATCAGCTCGACCTTGGCGCCCACTTCGAACTGCTTGCCTTCCTCTGGATCCAGCGGCCGCCCTGAGCGATCGATATCGCCCTGGGGGACGAACGAGGTGCTGTAGCTGGCATAGAGCGACAATTGATCGTTGGGCTGGTAGACCAGGCCGACGCGCGGGGAGACCTTTTCCGGATCGAGGTTGGTAGGAACCTCGCTGTAGTCGTCTTCGATGGTCAGGTTTTTCTGCCGTGTGCTGTCGTAGCGTGCCCCGACCAGCAGTTTCCACTGGCTGCTCAGGTCGATCTGATCCTGCAGATACAGGCTCTGGGTTTCCAGCTCGTACTCCGAGCCGCCGCCATAGGTGAACGTGCCGGGTACCGCGCCGTAGACCGGCTCGTAGATATCGATATCGGCCAGCGGGGCGCGGTCGCTGCCAGCATGGCGATCACCTTCGAGGTATTCGAAGCCGACCAGGGCCGTATGCTGCAGGCCGCCCGTGGCGAAACGAGCGATGGCCTCGAACTGCATGTCCAGAGTGCGTACGGCTTCCTTGCCGTCGGTGGCGCGGCGGCGCAGGGTGCGGCCGTCGGCGCGCATGTCGCGCAGGTCGACGACGTAGCGCTGTTTATCCGACTCGTCCCAGCGGGTCGCCTGGCGCAGGGTCAGCCAGTCATTGACGTCATGCTCGACACGCCACCAGGCGGCGACCTTCCTGGCGTCGTCGTGGGACCAGGGCTCGTGCAGGAAGCGCTCCGGCTTCATGCTGATGCGGCCGTTTTGCGGAATCACGCCGCGGTCGAACTGGCTGGTCTGGTTGGTGTATTCCAGACCGCCATCGACCCGGGTGTATTCGGTTGGCTCCCAGCGCAACGTGGGGGATATGTAGGTATGGCGGTTGTCGCGAAAGGTATCGCGGAAGCTGCTTTCGGTCTGCCCGGCGATGGCGATACGCCCGGCGAGGGTTTTCGCTTCGTCCAGCGGGCCGCTGGCGTTGACCTCCAGGCGATAGAAGTCTTCGCTGCCGGCCTGGGCCTTGATCCGGGTCTCCGGCGTGAACGTCGGTTTGCGGGTCACCAGGTTGATCAGCCCGCCGGGGTCGCCCTGGCCGTAAAGCACCGAGGCCGGGCCCTTGAGCACTTCCACGCGCTCGACGTTGACCAGATCGCTGATCACCTCAGGGCGCGACACCAGCGGGTTCATCAGCATGCCGTCGACCGCGTAGGTGCGAGAGTGGAAACCACGCACCACGAAGCTCTCGGTGGAACCTCCGTGGGAGTTGCCGCGTTGCACGCTGCTGACGTTGACCAGAGCGTCGGCCAACTGGTTGAGCTGCTGGTCCTCGAGAACCTGACGAGGCACCACCTGAATGGACTGTGGAATGTCACGCAGGGCGCTGTCGGTCTTGCTGCCCGTGGCACTGCGGGTGGCGCGGTAACCGCTGACCGGGCCATCGGCATACTCGTGCTCGCCGCTGGCACTGATGGTCGACGGCGCCAGGGACAGTGAGCCGCTGTTGTCCTGCGGGAACAGTAGCAGGGTGCGCTCCGGGGTGAGCGTCCAGCCCAGGCCGGAGCCTTGCAGCAACAGGGTGAGCGCCTGTCGCTCACTGTAGTTGCCCTGTACCGCCGGTGCGCTCAGGCCATCGGCAAGGCGCGCGTCGAAACTGACCTGGATGCCCCGTTGGCTGCCGAAGGTGGCGAGCGCCGAGGCCAGCGGTTGGCTGCTGATGGAGAAGGCATGGCGTTGCTGGTCTTCGCCGCTGCCTGGCGCCTGCAAGGCGCTCTGTGCCATGCCCAGAGGCGAGCCGAGCAGCAGGCAGGGGGCGGCGAAGCAGCCGATGCCGAAACGCAAGACGAGTCGAGGAGAAAAGCGCAAACGCGGCACCAGCATGCTGTCGTCCTTCATACATATCGTTAACGTTTGAGAGGGATTCTCAAATTTACGATTGTAAAGACGACACCCTCGGCAATTTTTTTCATCGCCGAGGGATTTTTTTCTGATGGTCCGCCGCGCGGTGCGATCAAGGCGTTCCCAGCACGCGGATCCAGGGCGTCATGCGCCGGCTGGGTACCGCCAGCGATTGAGCCAGGGCGCCGAGGGCGCGATCCGGGTCGCGCATGTCGTAGATGCCAGTGAGGCGGCGCTGCGCCAGAGCCGGGTCGGCGAGCACGATCCAGCCCGGCGTGTAGCGGCGCATCTGCTCGAGAATTTCGCTGACGCTGGCGTTTTCCACGAACAACTGGCCACGCCGCCAGATGGCTACGCGCTCACTGTCGACCCGCAGATGCTGCAGGGTTCCGCTGAATCTGTCCTGGCGCAGGCCTTCACCAGGGTGGAGGTCATCTTCGCTGCTGGCGCCATCGACCTGGCTGCTTACGCGCACCAGACCGCGCTCTACGGCGACGTCCAGATAACGTTCGCTCAGGTCGACTTCGAACGCGGTGCCGAGTACCCGCACTGCGCTGCTGCCGGCCTGGACCACGAAGGGCCGCTCGACATCGCGCTGTACATCGAAGAACGCCTGGCCGGCCAGTAGCTGCAGATCACGGCGCTCGCTGCGATATTCGCTGCGCAAGGCACTGCGCGGGCCGAGGGTGACCAGCGAGCCGTCGGCCAGGGTCACCGTGCGGGTTTCCCCCGCTGCGGTGATGTAGTCGGCCTGCCAGTGCAGTGCGGCCTGGGGATAAGTGAGGATCGCCAGCGCAGCGATGCCGGCCGCCAGTGCCGCGGGCAGCCAGCGACGTTTGCGTCGCGGCGGGGGGTTGGCCGGGCGAGCGGTTTGTGTCGGGGGTTCGCGCAGTTGCGCGATGCCTCCCCACACTCGCTCGATCTGTTGCCAGGCATGCAGATGCTCCGGGCCCTGCGCCAGCCAGCGTTCGAAATCCTTGCGTGCGCTCGGCGTTTCGCTGAGGCGCAGGTGCCAGTCGGCGGCCTGTTCGAGCAGGTCGTCCGTGTTGCCCGCAGAGTCAGTCACGCTGCTGGTCCCGCGTGTCATCACCGGGCAGGGCGCGGGCCAGGCGTACCAGCGCATCGCGTACCAGGCGATGAGCCGTGGCCAGGGACACGCCCAGCTGTTCGGCGATCTGCGCCAGGGTCTTGCCGCCCAGGCGATGCATCTCGAGCGCGCGGCGGCTTTGCTCCGGCAGGTCCGCCAGGGCACTGGACAGGTGCTCCAGCTCATCGCTGTGCAGGCAGGCCTCTTCGGGGCTGGCGACCAGGGTCGGCAGCAGCCAGTCCGGCGGCATGGCGTGGCGGCGCTGCTCGCGGGCCTCGCTCAGGCGCATGTCGAGGGCAAGGTTGCGCACGATGCGATAGAGGTAAGCGACGGGCTGTTCGATGGCTTGCAGCTCGGGGCGCTGCAGGGGATGCAGGCGCAGATAGGCTTCCTGAACGACATCCTCGGCACGATCCCGGTCCTGGGTGATCTGCGCCGCATAGTTGACCAATGCCCTGCGGCAGGACAGGAAGATATCCAGCTTCTCGGCCGAATCGTTCATGGTTGCGCCTCGTCGTACTGCAGACGCAAATCGTCTGGCCCGGCAAAGGCGGTACTCTAGACCTGATTGAGAGGCTTTTTCAATTGGAAGGAGCCCGGCAGTTGGGCTCCCTGTCGGCAGGGCTCAACCTTTGGCGGTCGTCTCGACCCAGGCGGCATAGGTGTCGATGAATTTCTGCAGGAACGGCCGGATACCGTCGCTCAGCTTGCCGCTTTCATCGAAGAAGTTGCCGGCGCCGCCCAGGTAGGCTTCCGGCTGTTGCAGCAGGGGCATGTCGAGAAACACCAGCGCCTGGCGCAGTTGATGGTTGGCGCCGAAACCGCCCACTGCGCCAGGGGAGGCGCTGACCACGCCAGCCGGCTTGCCGCTGAACGCGCTCTGGCCGTAGGGACGCGAACCTACGTCGACGGCATTCTTGAGAGGGGCGGGGATCGAGCGATTGTACTCCGGGGTGATGAACAGCACGGCATCCGCCGCCTTCACCTGGGCGCGGAAGTGGCTGTAAGCAGCGGGTGCCGGATCGACGTCGATGTCTTCGTTATACAAGGGCAGATCACCAATTTCGACGATTTTCAGACTCAGGTTCTGCGGTGCCAGGTCGGCCAGTGCCAAGGCGAGTTTGCGGTTGATCGATGCTTTGCGCAGGCTACCGACCAGTACGGCGACGTTGTAGGTCTTGCTCATGGGGGTTCCCTTGATCAGGAGTGGAAGGGGGTGTTGGCAAGCCAGAACACTATAGCTGTCTCCCGATCGCACGTGGCGCTTGCGCGGATAGGCACTGCACCGCGTTGCATGAGGTTGATGGCGATGTGATTTTCCTTGAACCGGATGCCGGTGGCGCCAGTCGATTGTGGGGTATAGCCCAGCCGGGCCCACTTCAATAGGACGTACACCATGGACCTGATCCGCATTCTGATCGCCATTCTTCTTCCGCCTCTGGGCGTTTTCCTGCAGGTCGGCTTCGGCGGCGCTTTCTGGCTGAATATCCTGCTGACCCTGTGCGGCTATTTCCCGGGCATCATTCACGCCGTGTATATCATCGCCAAACGCTGATTCCAGGCTGGCTCAGAAACCGCGCAATGCGCGGTTTTTTTGTGCCTACGATTCCCACCATGTGAAATTACGCTGTACGACAACCTCCCTGAGTTGTCCTTTTTCGGCGGACTGGCCCCGCTCATCTTTTTGACGCGCAGCCCCGCGGTTGTGGAAATTTCTGGCATTCAAGGGAGGGCCTATATTTTTCATTGCCCGCTTTGAATTCGTGGTTATTTTTAAATAAATATATGAATTTACAGGTTTTTAATTGATTTCATTTGGCGTTGACGGGAGTGCGTGATGGCCATTTCACATCTTTGCGAGGGATGATTTTCTTCTTTACAGGTTCTTGACAGCGTTTGGGATTGGCGCAATTATCGGGTCATTCGCTGTATGACAACATACATCGGGCCACTCAAATAATCACAAGATCCAAGGCGCGTTCAATGAAGATCACTCAGGTCAATGTCGAGGTTTTCACCTACCCCACTCGTCGCAGCGTCGATGCTGCCGGTCATGCCCACCCGGGCGACGAATCCCTGGCCAAGATGGCGCTGTTGCGCATCGCCACCGAAGACGGCGTGGAAGGCTATGCCTTTGGCGCGCCCGAGCTGATTCGTCCGCACATCATCGACAGCTTCGTACGCAAGGTGCTGATTGGGCAGAACGTCATGGATCGCGAGAAGATCTGGCAGGACCTCGCTCACTGGCAGCGCGGCAGTGCCAGTCAGTTGACCGACCGCGCACTGGCGCTCGTCGAGCAGGCGCTGTGGGATTGGGCGGGGCGCAAATTCAAGCAGCCGGTGCACAAGCTGATTGGTGGCTATCGCGACAAGGTGTTGGCCTATGGGTCGACCATGTGCGGCGATGACCTGCCGGGCGGCCTGTCGACTCCCGAGGAGTACGGCCGCTTCGCCGAGCAACTGGTCGCCCGTGGCTACAAGGCGATCAAGCTGCACACCTGGATGCCACCGATCTCCTTCGCGCCGGATCCGAAGATGGACGTGCGTGCCTGCGCCGCTGTGCGTGAGGCGGTCGGCCCGGATATCGCCCTGATGCTCGACGGTTATCACTGGTATAGCCGCACCGACGCGCTGTACATCGGCCGCGAACTGGAAAAGCTCGACTTCGCCTGGTTCGAAGAGCCGATGATGGAGGAGTCCGCCGAGTCCTATGCCTGGCTGGCGGCCAACCTGGACATCCCGGTGCTGGGGCCGGAATCCCTTGGTGGCAAGTACATGAGCCGTGCCAGTTGGGTCGGGCAGGGCGCCTGTGACATCCTGCGCGCCGGCGTGGCCGGGGTCGGCGGTATCGCGCCGTGCCTGAAGGTCGCGCACCTGGCCGAATCCTATGGCATGCACTGCGAGATTCACGGCAACGGCGCCGCCAACCTGGCGGTGGTCGGTGCGATCAAGAACTGTGACTGGTACGAGCGCGGCCTGCTGCACCCGTTCCTCAACTACGACGACGTGCCTGCCTATCTGAACAGCATCGTCGACCCGATGGACAGCGATGGCTACGTGCACCTGCCGGATCGTCCGGGTCTGGGCGAAGACATCAACTTCGCCTACATCGAGACGAACACCGTCAACCGGTACTGATGCACCGGTGCGCAGCCGCACGCGGCTGCGCTGTTTCTGAGAGTCGAATAACTATAAGAAGGCTATCTCATGATCAAACCAATTCCGCATCTGGTCGCGGGCCTGCTGGCCGCTACCCTGGCCCTGGGCTCCGTGACCACGGTGCAGGCCAAGACCCCTGCCGATCAGCTCATCGTCGGCATGAGCATGATCAACCTGCTGTCCCTCGATCCGGCTGCCGCTACTGGCCTGGACGTGTCCGAGGTGAACGCCAACCTGTACGACATGCTGCTGGTGCAGGACGCTGCCGCGCCGGACAACCTGGTACCGGCCCTGGCCGAACGCTGGGAAGTCAGCGATGACCACAAGACGCTGACCTTCCACCTGCGCAGCGGCGTCAAGTTCCACTCCGGCAACGAGCTGACCGCCCAGGATGTGATCTGGTCGTTGCAGCGCGTGCTCAAGCTCAACCTGGCGTTGGCCTCGACCTGGAAGGCTTACGGCTTCACCGCCGATAACGTCGAGCAGCAGATCCGCGCCCCTGACGACCACACCGTGGTGGTCGAGCTGGCTCGCCCGACCGATCCGATGCTGGTGCTCAATACCCTGGCCACCTCGCCCAGTGCATTCATCCTCGACAAGAAAGAGGTGCTCAAGCACGACAAGAATGGCGATATGGGCGGTGCCTGGCTGACCACCAATGCGGCGGGCAGCGGACCATTCGTGCTCAACGCATGGCGCGCCAATGACGTGATTCTGATGACCCGTTTCGAGGACTATTGGGGCGGCCCAGCCAAGCTCAAGCGCGTGGTGATGCGCAACATGACCGAGTCGCAGTCGCTGCGCCTGATGGTCGAGCGGGGCGACCTGGATATCGCCCGTGGCATGTCGGCACCGGACATCACGGCCCTGAGCAGTTCGGACAAGGTCAAGACCCAGACCGTGCAGCGCGGCACGCTCTACTACCTGGCGCTGAGCACCAAGCAGCCGATGTTCGCTGACGCCCGCGTGCGCAAGGCGGTCCGTTCGTTGATCGATTATCAGGGCATCAATGAGGTGGTGATGCCGCATTACGGCACCCTCAACCAGCGCCCGATGCCGCTCGGCCTGCCCGCGCGTCTGGATGATCCCGGCTATCGCCTGAACGTCGAGGAAGCCAAGAAGCTGCTGGCCGAAGCCGGCTACCCGGACGGCTTCCAGACCACTATCCGTGTACTCGCGGAACCCCCGTTCATCAATATCGCCTCCAGCGTGCAATCGACCCTGGCTCAGGCCGGCATCAAGGCGCGCATCGTCACCGGCACCGGCACTCAGGTGTACGGCTCCATGCGTGAACGCACCTTCGACATCATCGTCGGTCGTGGCGGTGGCGGCGCTGAGCGTCACCCGCATTCCAGCCTGCGCACCCTGGTCTACAACCCGGACAACCGTGACGAAGCCAAGCTGAGCAACTTCCAGGGCTGGCGTACCTCGTTCTACAGCCCCGAGCTCAATGCGCTGATCGAAAAGGCCGAGGTAGAGCCGGACAAGCAGACCCAGATGGATCTGTATCACCAGTTTCAAAACCTCTACGACGAGCAGGTCGGCGCCATCATGCCGATTTCGCAGATGACCGACACGGTGGTGATCTACCACGACGTGGTCGGCTATATCGGTCACAGCGCGGCGACCACGCGCTACAAGGATGTGCACAAGGATCGTTGAGCCCCCGGGCGGCGTAGCGCCGCCCCTGCTTAGACGAACGAGCGCGATCAATCGGGAGCCTGTTATGTTTGCTTCGACTGCGTCTTTCTTCGGCACGCGGATGGGCGGCACTTCACGCCGTTTCGGCGCGGTGCTGATGACCCTGCTGGGCTTGCTGGCGATGACTTTCTTCATCGGCCGAGTGATGCCACTCGATCCGGTGCTGGCGGTGGTCGGCCCGGATGCCGACAGTTCCACCTACGACCAGGTCTATCAGGCCATGGGCCTGGACCGGCCGCTGCTGGTGCAGTTCGGCTACTACCTGCGCGATCTTGCCCAGGGCAATTTCGGCAATGCGCTGCTCACCGGCCACCCGGTGATCGAGGACATCGCCCGGGTGTTCCCGGCGACCATCGAGCTGGCCACGCTGGCGATCATCTTCGGTGTGGTGCTCGGCCTGCCGCTGGGCGTATTCGCGGCGGCCAACCAGGGCCGTATCGGTGATCACCTGGCGCGTGTGGTGACCCTGTTCGGTTATTCCACGCCGATCTTCTGGCTCGGCATGATGGGCCTGCTGGTGTTCTATGCCTGGCTCGGCTGGGCGGGTGGTGCCGGGCGTATCGATCTGGCCTACGACGGCATGGTGCCCTCGGTGACCGGCATGCTGCTGATCGACAGTGCCATCGCTGGCGACTGGGATGCCTTTTCCAGTGCCCTCAAGCACATCCTCCTGCCGGCGCTGATCCTGGGCCTCAACTCGGTAGCCTACATCAGCCGCATGACCCGCAGCTTCATGCTCGAGCAGCTTTCCCAGGAGTACATTCTCACCGCTCGGGTCAAGGGCCTGTCGCGGCGCAAGGTGATCTGGGGCCATGCCTTCCGCAACATCCTCGTGCAGCTGCTCACCGTGGTGGCGCTGGCCTATGGCTCGTTGCTCGAAGGTGCGGTGCTGATCGAGACGGTGTTCGCCTGGCCCGGCTTTGGCCAGTACCTGACCAGCAGCCTGCTGCTCGGTGACATGAACGCGGTGATGGGCTGCGTGTTGGTGATCGGCTTCATCTTCGTCGGTCTCAATCTGCTCAGCGATGCGCTGTACAAGGTGTTCGACCCGCGCACCCGCTGACCCGACCCACTCGATTGCAGCCCTTCAATAATTACAATAGGGACATCCGCATGAAATCGTTTCGCTCCACGCTGCTCTGCGGCGTGCTCGGTGCGCTGCTGTGTAGCGCTCCGCTGCTGACCGCCCAGGCCAAGACCCCGGACGATCAACTGATCGTCGGCATGAGCATGGCCAATCTGTTCTCCATCGACCCGGCCAACGCGCCTGGGCTCGATGCCTCGGGCATCAACGCCAACCTGTACGACACCCTGGTGTTGCGCAAGGACGGCAGCCCCGACGCGCACATCCCGCAATTGGCCGAGCGCTGGGACGTCAGCGAAGACGGTCGCCGGCTGACCTTCCACCTGCGCGATGACGTGCGCTTCCATTCCGGCAATGCGCTGACCGCCGAGGACGTCGCCTGGTCGCTGTATCGGGTGCTGAAACTCAACTTCGGCCTGGCCACCACCTGGAAGGCCTACGGCTACACCCTGGACAACATTGGGCAACTGATCCGCGCCGAGAACGATTCGACGCTGGTCATCGAGCTGCCGCAGCCGACCGACCCGCTGCTGGTGATCGACACCCTGGCCACGTCGCCAAGCGCCGTGGTGCTGGATCGCAAGACCGTGCTCGAACATGAAAAGGACGGCGATCTGGGCGCTGCCTGGCTGGTCACCAACGAAGCGGGCAGTGGCCCGTTCACCCTCAGCTCCTGGCGTGCCAACGACACCCTGGTGATGACCGCGTTCGCCGATTACTGGGGCGGCGCCACCAAGCTCAAGCGCGTACTGATCCGCCATATCACCGAATCGCAATCGCTGCGCCTGATGCTCGAGCGCGGTGACCTGGACATGGGCTACGGCATGGCCGCGTCCGACGTCCAGGCGCTGGCCGCCAAGGGCAACATGCAGATCCAGACGCTGCAGCGCGGCACCATGTACTACGTCGCCATGAGCATGAAGCAGGCGCCGTTCGACGACATCCGCGTGCGCAAGGCCGTGCGTTCGCTGATCGACTATCAGGGGCTGGACAAGGTGGTGATGCCTTATTACGGCAAGCTCAACCAGCAGCCCATGCAACTGGGGCTGACGGCGCGCCTGCCCGATCCTGGCTACACGCTGGACGTCGACGCCGCCAAGGCGCTGCTCGCCGAGGCCGGCCACCCGCAGGGGTTCAAGACTACCATCCGTACCTTGGCCGAGCCGCCGTTCGTCAACATCGCCTCGAACCTGCAGTCGACCCTGGCCCAGGCCGGCATCCAGGCGAGCATCGTCACCGGTACCGGCAATCAGGTGTATGGCGCCATGCGTGCGCGCAACTTCGAGATCATCGTGGCCCGCGGCGCCGAGCGTTATCCGCACCCTTACTTCAGTCTGCGCACCTTCGTTTACAACCCGGACAACCGCGATGACGCCGGTATCGCCAACTTCCAGGGCTGGCGCGCTGCGTTTCAGGACGACGAGCTCAACACGCTGATCGACAAGCTCGGCGTGGAGCGCGACGAAGCCGCCAAGCTGAGCATGTATCACCGCGTGCAGCAGCGCTACGACGAGCTGGCGGGGCCGATCATGATGATTTCGCAGATGACCGATCCGGTGGTCAGCGCGGCTGACGTCAAAGGATTCCAGGGTGCCGACGCCGAGGCGACGCGTTACCTGGGTGTGTACAAGCAGCGTTGAGTGATCGGGCGCGGCAGCGTGCCCGTTACCGACCCGAACCGAGTTCCGGAGGCATACGATGATTGCCAACATCTCTTCATCTTCATCCATCAAGCGCACGGGCGAACAGACGCCAGTCTCGGCGTTCCAGGCGTTCTGCCACAGCAGCGTGCGTGTGATACAGCACCTGCTGCGCAACCCCATGACGCTGATGGGTTCCAGCGTGGTCATGCTGCTGATCCTGGTGGCCGCCTTCGCGCCGTGGATCGCCACCCACGACCCGATCGTGCAGAACCTCGGCAACGCCCTGAAGGCGCCGAGCGCCGCGCACTGGTTCGGCACCGACGAGTACGGCCGCGACGTGTTCAGCCGGCTGGTCTACGGCTCGCGCATCACCCTGTACATCATCGGTCTGGTGACCATCATCGTCGGCCCCATCGGCTTGCTGGTCGGCACCATTTCCGGCTACTTCGGTGGCTTCGTGGATGCGTTGTTCATGCGCATCACCGACATCTTCATCTCGTTCCCCAGCCTGGTGCTGGCGCTGGCCTTCATCGCTGCACTGGGCCCAGGCCTGGAGCATGCGGTCATCGCCATCGCGCTGACTTCCTGGCCGCCCATCGCACGTCTGGCCCGGGCGGAAACCCTGTCGCTGCGCAACGCCGATTTCGTGGTCGCGGTACAGCTGCAGGGCGCCTCGTCGTCGCGCATCATCTTTCGCCACATCATGCCGATGTGCATGTCGTCGGTGATCATCCGCCTGACCATGAACATGGCCAGCATCATTCTCACCGCCGCTGCGCTGGGCTTCCTCGGCCTTGGTGCCCAGGCACCGCTGCCGGAGTGGGGCGCGATGATTTCCACCGGGCGTCGCTACATGCTCGAGTGCTGGTGGCTGGTAGCCGTGCCGGGGGCGACCATCATGCTGGTCAGCCTGGCGTTCAATCTGTTGGGGGACGGTCTGCGCGACGTTCTCGATCCGCGCAGCGAATAAGGAGGCCCCATGTCCGCTATCAAACTGGAAGTAAACGACCTCTGCGTACGCTTCACCAGCGGCCGCAAGGAGGTCGACGCGGTTCGCAACGTGTCCTTCAGCCTGGGCCGCGAAAAGCTGGCCATCGTCGGTGAGTCCGGCTCTGGCAAGTCCACCGTGGGGCGCAGCCTGTTGCGCCTGCATCCGGCCAGCGCGCGTATCACCGCGAAGACCATGACGCTCGGCGAGGTCGACCTGCTCGGTGCCAGCGAAAAGCAGATTCAGGCGATTCGCGGCAAGCGCATCTCGATGATCATGCAAGACCCCAAGTACTCGCTGAACCCCGTGGTGCGTGTCGGCGAGCAGATCGCCGAAGCTTACCTGGCGCATCACCGCGCCAGCCGCGCCGACGCCCGCGAGCGGGTGCTGGACATGCTCGACAAGGTGCACATCCGTGATCCCAAACGGGTCTACGGCCTCTACCCGCACGAAGTCTCCGGCGGCATGGCGCAGCGCATCATGATCGCCATGATGGTGATCACCGACCCGGAAATCATCGTCGCCGACGAGCCCACCTCGGCGCTGGACGTCTCGGTTCGCCGCCAGGTGCTCAGCGTGCTCGATGAACTGGTCGGGCAGCGTGATCTGGGCCTGATCCTGATCAGCCACGATCTCAACATGGTGCGCAGTTTCTGCGATCGGGTGCTGGTGATGTACGCCGGCCGCGTGGTCGAGGCACTCGATGCCGCCGACCTGGACAACGCCAAGCATCCCTACACCCAGGGCCTGCTGGCCGCTTTGCCGAACATCGACCGACCTCGTCCGCGCCTGCCCAACCTGCAGCGCGATCCCCTCTGGCTGACCCATTGAGTACGCACCCATGGCCATGATCGAAGTGGATTCACTCAATCTCAGTTTCGGCGTCAGTGCGGCGCGCAATCAGGTGCTCTACGACGTTGCCCTGCGCGTCGAAGAGGGCGAATCGTTTGGCCTGGTCGGCGAGTCCGGCTCGGGCAAGACCACGGTGCTGCGCTGCCTGGCCGGGCAGTACCGACATTGGGAAGGGCACCTGAGCGTTGCTGGTCGGGGCCTGCGCCACAAGCTGGATCTGGCGCACTTTCGCCAGGTGCAGATGGTCTTCCAGGACCCCTACGGCTCGCTGCACCCGCGCCACACCATCGACTCGGCACTGAGCGAGCCGCTCAGCGTGCACGGCATCGGTGATCGGGGGGACCGGGTCACCTCGATCCTCAACAAGGTCGGCCTCAACGACAGCTTCCGCTATCGCTACCCCCACCAGTTGTCCGGTGGCCAGCGGCAGCGGGTGGCCATCGCCCGGGCGCTGATCCTCGAGCCGCGGGTGCTGTTGCTCGACGAGCCGACCTCGGCGCTCGACGTGTCGGTGCAGGCGGAGATCCTCAACCTGCTCTCCGACCTGCGCGAGCAGGAAGGCCTGACCTACCTGCTGGTGACCCATGACCTGGGCGTGGTCGCCCACCTCTGTGACCGGGTTGCCGTGATGCAGCACGGGCGCATCGTGGAAACACTCGACACCGGCTTGCTGGCGCAGAACCGTGCCGAGCACGCCTACACCCAACTGCTGGTCGATGCCAGCCGTGACATCGGTGCCGTTGCACCGCCTTGACGGCATAACCCGCAAGCCTCGGGTGCCCGCCAGCACCTGAGCGCTCTGCACCGCGCATTAGCGCGAGCTCCCCTGCCGATTTTCCAACACGGGCTTGCAGGCCCGCGGCACGGACTCGCCTGCGCGATGGCCCACACAGCGATTCGAACATGCGGACAAAGCGCTGCAGGGCGGCGCTTTGCCTGAAAACCGGGCAACACACACTCAACCCATAGAAAACAACAAGAAGATCATCATGACCAAGAAAACTCTCACACTGCGTCTACTCGTTTGCCTGCTGTCCACTGCCGCTGCCGGCAGTGCATTGGCCGACAGTGCCTCGATCAACTATCGCCACCAGTTTCTCGACGACGACAGCATGCACGCCGACCGGGTCAAACTGTCCTACCGCATGGACAATGGCTGGGGATTCGAAGGCGAGCTGAAGTACCGCACCGCCGGGGACCGCAAGGACGTCGCTTTCGACAACACCGTGTCGAGCGGCCACGAACTGACCACCAGCTACCAGTACAAGTACAGCGCGGTGTCGACCTGGCAACCGGCGATCCAGCTGGACAGCAACGAGAACGGCACGACCTACAAGTTCGGCCTCAAGTACACCCGCAAGCTGAGTGACCAGTTCTATGTCGCCGCCCGCTACCGCTTCGATGCGCTGAAGCTGAACCGCGACCGGATCGATGAAGACGTCCCGGATCGCGGCTCCGACAACCGCAATACCCAGCGCTACGAGGGCTGGATCGGCTATACCCCGGCCGGCAAGCTGTCCTACGAGTACCAGTACATCTACTTCGATACCGACTACATCCGTTACGACAACAAGAAGAGCGACTACGAGCAGAACCTGATCGTCAAATACAAGCTGGACAAGTCCTGGGCGCCCTTCATCGAAATCGGTGACGTACGCGTGAGCCCCACCGAGGATGATCGCCAGATGCGCTGGCGCATCGGGGTTCAGTACAACTTCATGTAATCAAGAGCGCACGCAGGTGCCAATAACGGACGCCCGAGGGCTCGACATCGCAAGGTGAAGAGTCCGCAGGCGTCCGTTTCGTTCGCCAGTGTAGGAGCCCGCTTGCGGGCGAGGCGATGGTGGCCGCGCCCTGCTATCGAGATTGCCGGTTTATTCGCCGTGGGGTGCGGCGCCTTGATTCACAGGCAGGCCGCCGTTTTGTACAGCAGTCGCGGCGTATCAGCCTCGACGCTGAGCCTTGAGCAGGCGCTCGCGACTGTTGATCAGATGCAGTTGCATGGCCGCACGGGCGCAGTCGACATCGCCACGGGCGATGGACTCGTAGATCATCTCGTGCTCGATGCTCAAGTTGTCCTTGTACGCCTCGCCGTCCTCGTGAGCCTTGTAGGCCGAGTTGAACTTGTTGCGCGGGATCTGCTTGGCGCCCAGGTGCTTCATGATGTCGAGCAGGTGAGAGTTCTGTGCGGCCTTGGCGATCTTGATGTGAAATTGAAAGTCCGCACTGATCGGCAGGCCGGCTGGCAGCTGCACGGTGCCTTGCTGCAAGGCGTCCAGCGCAACGCGGATCTCCTTCAGCGAAACCGGCGTACGCCGCTGCGCTGCCAGGCCCACCGTGGCAACTTCCAGGCTCATGCGCAGCTCCAGCAGCTCGAGTACATCCTGAGCCGTGCTGATGGTCGCCGGCCCGAGCTGCAGCTCAGGCGCCGCAGGCATATCACAAACGAAAGTCCCGACCCCGCGGCGAGTCTCCACCAGCCCCGCCACCTGCAGGCGTGATAGCGCATCGCGCACCACCGTGCGGCTCACCCCCTCGGCCCTCATGATATCCAGCTCAGCCGGCAGCTTCTCGCCACGCTTGAGCGTACCGTCGCGCATATGCTGGGAAATCTTCACCACCAGGTCTTCAGCCAGGCGGCTGCGCTGCTTGCGCGGTGGAAGCGTCCAAATCGGGTTGTCCTGCATCATCGATCCGTTGTTGTTTCGTTATCGGCATACGACCCCAATACTGGCGATTTGGTCGCATCGAATGACAGAGGGAGATAGTAGCAGTAGCGGGGGAGGTGTGGTTGACGATGGACGATCGTGTTGTGAAGGCAGCCCGCAAGGTGCCTCAGTTGCGCACACAACGGCCACGTCATTTGCAGGCGGCTGATCACTGCATGGACTGTTGGTCGTCACCCTGATCCGTACGGGCAGATTGCGTGACTCACCCGATACGCATGCCTGGCAATTTACCGACGTACTTCATTCCCTTTCCTCGACACGGCGCCAGCTCTGCCGGCCAATGCTCGAGGGATCCGGGTAGACCGTGATGCACTCCTGCCCAGTGCAGTACTGGTAACTGTTGTCAGGATTCTGCGCAAGGGTGCCACCCCCTTCGCCATCCTGACGAACCGCCGAAACGATGGAGGTGCCGGTGCCGCTGTTGAGGCTCGACGGGGTGTAGTTGAATGCGCGTTGGGAGGTTCTGCCCCCGGTGAACGGGTTAATGGCGTAGGTCCAACTGCTGGCGCCGTCACCGCAAGGGTCGCTGTTCGGCGTCAGTGACTGGAAGAACAGGGTGCGACCGAGCTGCGACATGTTCTCCACCACCATCTCGCCATCGCTCTGCACCAGATTCAGGTACCAGCCGTTTTGTGCCGGCAGTGTCGAGCCGCCAGAGGTGCTGGCCTGCCAGCGGACGCTGTTGTTACTGATCACCCGGGCCTGACGGTTTGCGCCGTCGGTGGTCGTTGCCGTAACCGTGTTGGTAATGCTCTGTTGCTGCAGGTTGTTGCGGTTGATGGACGGGTTGTTCGCCACTTCACCGAGGGTCTGCTTGTCCCAGATTCCGTAGACGCTCTGCGGCATGCTCTTGTCTCCGTCCTTGTCGTCACTGTCGAAGAAGCGGCCGGTGCCGAACACCACCATATAGCCGGTACCGGTTGGGTGAGCGACCAGGCTTGGCGCCGAGGTGATCGGCTGGCGTTGCGTGCCGGCATTGTCCGCACTCGCCTTGAACAATGGGTTGCCGCCGAAGCCAACCTTGAATTCGCTGGCTGCTGCAGCTGCGTCATCAGCGGTTGTGAAGGGGCTTGTGTTGTTGCGATTGCTGCGCAGCAGATCGAAGCGCCACATGTTGCCCTGCAGGTCGCCAGCATAGGCGTAGTCGGCGACCCCATCCGCGTTGTAGTCAGCCAGCTTGGGCGTCGAGAGGCCATTGGCTATGCCACTGGTGCCCTGTACCTCCAGGCTCCTGAGCACCGTACCCTGCATGGCGTCGAGAACGAACAGCGCTGCCTTGCCGTTGGTGTTGCCCGCGCTTTCGTAGCCGTTGCCGAACACCACCGCCCATTTGCCGTTGTGCAGGCGGGCAATGGTCGGTTGGGAAAAGCTGTAGCCCATTTTCACGGCGTTGGCGGCTGTGATGCTGTTCTCGTCGAATTGCCAGAGCAGTTTTTCACTGCCTGGCGTGGTGACGTCCAGTGCGAAGATGGATTTTCCTCCGCCCTTCAATGTGCCGACCAGAATGGTCCGCCATTGCCTGGTGGTGCCGTCGTATACGTCAGCGACCACTGGCGAGCCGTCTACGTAGAATTCGTGGGAGTAATTGGAACCGGTCAACTTGTTCAGTTTCGGGAATACCGAGGACGGGATGAAGGCGAACTCCTCGACACCCGTCAGGGCATTGAAGCCGTGCAACATCCCTGCGTTGCCGCCTACGTAGATGCGAGGTGTGCGATTGGCGATGCTGGCCTTGAAGGTGGTGTAGGCCGTATTGCCCTCCAGGCGATTGGAGAATTGCTCCAGATAACGAGCGCCCGAGACCACGGCTGGGCTGGAGGAGTAGAAGTCGCCCAGCAGTCCGCTACGGCGGCGGAACGTGGTGCCTTCTCCCGTTCGGTTGCCACGCAGGTAGTCGACCCGCGAGGCAGCCAGGGTATCCGTCAGGCCGTTTTCCGGGTTTCTTGTCAGATAGGCGAGCAGGGTGCTGCCTGAATACAGGCTGAGTGCCGCATTGGTGGCATTGAAATCCTGCAGACCGCTCGTGTTGATCGACGCTGGGCTGGCGATTTTTATCCTGCGTTGGGACCATGCCGGTACCTTGGTTTTCGCGCTCCAGACTTCGACGGTGTCGATGGTATTGGTCACCGAATTCCAGCGTTTCTCGAAGCGTTTCACATCGCCTGACCAGTTGTCATCGCTGGCGTAGGAGGTTTGATAGGACACGGTTTGTGTGCCGCTTTCATCCGAGCTGACCTGTCCCGAATTGATGGCGGGACGGGCTGCACTGGATTTACGGTCGGCAATGCGCGAAAGAATGTCCGCGAAGGCCTGAACCATGGCATCGGGGCTGTCCACGCTGAAGAATTCGCCCCGTGAATTGATCGCGGCATGCCACAGATCGTAGACGTTGGCGTCCGTGGCGTTGGCCGCTGCAGCTGGCCAGGCCGTACCCGCTGCCAACGCGGCATATCCGCTGCCGGCAAATGTACTGCCCCCCCAGGGGATGTTGCTCTGCGTCAGTGATTGGGTCAGCCCCAGGCCCATGGTGAAGTTGGTCATATGTTGCCAGGTCGCCGGATCGTTACGCGGGTCCCAGTAGTCGGTGGTGGTATCACCCGTCTTGTAGGGGATGTAGGCCGTGATGTCGTTGCTCAGATTGGGGTTCAGGTCGCTTGCCCAATAATGCATCGCCAGGTCGGCCAGCGTGTTGGCGGTACTGTCGTAGTAGGGCGCACGCTGAGTGAATGCCCTGCCATCGGGGAGCGTGAAGGTCGCCGCATCATGGCGGAAGTTACTGGGCGCACTGGCCGCTTCGTTCCATTGCCCATCGGTCATCATGATGTGATAGCTGGCGCGACAGGCGTAAGTGTTCTGGGTGGTGTTGGTGCCGGCGGCATTGGGAAATGCCTGCCAGGGAGTGGTCGTTCTGTAGAACTCTCCAGCCCGTTTCATCGCCGCCGGAAGGTAGGTGCTTTGATCGAAGGCGATGTTTTGCAGCCAGGCGTATAGCTGACCCTTGTGTGCGGGTGTATATGCCTTGAAGGCGTTGTTTCTGCAGTAGGTGGTATCGCTGCCGTCGAACGTGGTGCAGCGGCCCAGACCCTGCCAGCTCAGTCGCACGGATGGCGAGAGATTGTAGAACGCCAGAGCTGCTGCAGAGATGGTCGAAAGTGCACGATTGCGATAGAAGGAGTACCAGTTCGCGAAGTTCGCCTGCTCACCGCTACCGACGAATCGCAAGGCATAACAACTGTCGTTGCCGGCGTTGCAATTGCTGGCTCTGCTCGAATCGTAGATGTAGTAGTAGGCGGGAACCGCTCGCCTGACCAGCGTTGCTGTGTAACCGGTGGCCGTTCTGCTGCAATCGGCCGTGAGCCCGGAAAAAACACCGGGATAGCTGGCCACTGCCGTACAGCCGAGTACGCCGATCAGGATCGGCGTAATGGTGAATTGGATGCCTCCGGGCGATGTCACCTGGGTGGCGAACAGCGTGCCAAGGCCGACCGTGGCGGAGAAGTCGGCGCTCGGGTTATCGGCCAGCCTGGAGACGGTGCCTGTCGGTTGAGCGTAGTTGCTGACGTCGCCATAGTTGTAGCTGGTACTCCCAGGGACCGTGGTAATGGGTACGTCCCAGGCGACTCGATAGCCCGCACCACTCAGATTGGTCGAACCCACTGTCGTTCTGAAACCGTTATGCCAGGCCTGGGTGAACGAGGTCGCCAATTGCTGTTCGTTGCCGGCTGCATCGAAGACCACCGGTGCATCGTAAGTCGCAGAAGGGTTGTAGTAGATCGGGTTGTAGGCGCTCGACTTGGCGCGGCGAGTAGCTGATTCGGTACTCAGCCCGTCTGGCGCGAATCCCCAGCGCATGCTTCCCGAGTCATCGAGCGTCAGCAGCATGTTGGGCGGAACGCCCGTGGTTAGGCTTAGCGGGCTCTGCGAGACGGCTGCGTAACTGTTCGCAGCACTCAGCAAGGCAATACCGGCAACGGTGTGAAAAAGCGTCTTAACGCCCAAGATGGCTGTAAGAGATTTCATCCTGCCGGCTCTCCATCGCTCGAACGTCTTCAGGTATAGGCTTGCGCCAACTGCAGATAGTTCTTCCTGAATCAGGTACCTCTCGTCGCTCGCCAGCGTCACTGCTGGCGTGTCGATGACGAATGGCGTGAGGCTTCGCCGGCACGTGATGGCGCGGCAAGTAGAAGCTCGGATCGTTATCCGGCCGTGAGGAGGGTGAATCGATGACGCGGCTATCGCTGCTGGTGTGCTGCCACGGGACGGGGGAGGGTCTATCGCAGACGCGCCCCCTGAGGATGCTTGGGGGTGGAGGGCAACTCATGGCGGCCTTCGGCGCTTTATAGACGGTCATGACTGCATTCACAGGGGGCAGGCAAGAATATCCGGGCCGGTGTGCGCTCAACGCTGGCGAGGCGCGGAAGGTGCCGGTGCCGCTCGAACATCGATTGCCGACATGGCCGGCCCCTGTTCCAGGCGAAAGCCTGGATGGGGGCACTGTCAACGCTGTGGGTGTGCTTCATGGCGAGAGCTCGTGGCGCCGTGATCGGCCTATTTCCTTAACTATAGACAGGGATCTCTGAGGCGCTCGGCTCGGGGGGCGGTGCAGTGTGCTTCTGGATATTCCAGCGGGAGGCTGCTGGTTGATCGTGGTGTAGCGAAATCTGGACCAAAAAAAACCGCGCCAGGCGCGGTTTTCATCGAGCGATACAGCCGTGGCCTCAACGCCAGCAGTCGCTCACGCTGGCTCCTGAGGCGCTTACGCCGCGCGTACCGCTAGCCGTCAACGTCAGGTTGCCGCACTTGGTGTCGTTGAACTGCTGGGTGGCCGTAAGGGTATAACCGCCATCACCATCGGCCTTGCTCACCGAGAAGACGTATTTCCCCGTAGCCGACCTGTTGCTCGAGAGGTTCATCCCAAGCTTGCCGATATCGGCGGCAGCGGTGACGTACGCGTTATTCTGATTGAAGTAGCGCTCCTGCCTGGCCGCCGCATCATTCAACAGCGCCTGGCCTTCGGTACGGTGGCCGCGCTGCACGTACTGGGTGTAGCTCGGGTAGGCGATGGCCGCCAGGATGCCGACAATGACAACCACGACCATCATTTCGATCAGGGTGAAGCCGGCTTGGCCGTTACGGCGACCTGACAACCCTGCGCTACTTCTGAGGCGATTCATTCCTTGTCCTCCGTACGGCGCCAGGCTTGACGGCCGATGCTGGTTGGGTCCGGGTAGATGTTTATGCACGACTGGCCTGTGCAGTATTGAAAGCCGCTATTGGGGGTTTGCGACAGCGTACCGCCGCCCTCACCATCCTGGCGAACGGCTGAAATGATCTTCGTGCCGACATCCGCACTTGATGTGTAGTCGAATGCTTTCTGAGTGGTCCTGCCACCAGTGTACGGATTGAGCGCGTAGGTCCAGTTGCCGGCACCGTCGAGGCAGGGGTCACTATTGGGCACCAGAGACTGGAAGAAAATGGTGCGGCCCAATTGCGACATGTTTTCTACCACCATCTCTCCATCAGTCTGTACCAGATTCAAATACCAGCCATTCTGAGCTGCCAGCGTACCGCCCGACGAGTCGGTAGTTTGCTGCCAGCGAACGGTATTGTTACTGATAACCCGACCCTGAGTCGCGGGGCCATCGCCGGATACAGTTGAGGTTGTGATAATGCTCTGTGCCTGCAGGCTCGAGCGAGAGATGTTAGGGTTGCTGGCTGTTTCCCCTAACGTTTGTTTATCCCAGATGCCATATACGGTCTGCGGCATGCTCTTGTCACCTTCCTTGTCGGCAGTATCGAAGAAACGGCCGGTGCCGAAGACGATCAGATATCCAGTGCCGCTAGGATGCAGCAACAGGCTTGGTGCTGACGTAATTGCTTGGCGCTGAGTGCCGGCGTTGTCGGCGGATGCTTTGAATAGCGGGTTTCCACGGAAGCCGACTTTAAAGGCGCTCGCAGGAACATCGTTCGTGACTTTGAAGGGATTGTCTCTGTCTTGAGTTGCGCGCAATAGATCGAAACGCCACATGTTGCCTTGTAAATCGCCCGCGTAAGCGTAGTCAGCGGTACCGTCGGCGTTATAGTCGGACAGTCGAGGTGTTGACAGGCCGTTTGCAACACCTGTTGTACCTTGTACTTCAAGGCTTTGAACCAGGCTGCCGTTCATTGCGTCGAGAATGAAAAGAGCTGCCTTGCCATTTGTATTTCCAGCGCTTTCGTAGCCGTTGCCGAAGACCACTGCCCACTTGCCGGTATGTAGACGAGCGATCGTGGGTTGTGAAAAGCTGTATCCCATCTTCACGGCATCGCCTGCCGTAATGCTGTTCTCATCGAACTGCCAGAGCAGTTTTTCCTGCCCAGGATTAGTGATGTCCAGAGCGAATATGGACTTTCCACCAGCCTTCAGTGTACCGACCAATATAGTTTTCCATTCTGTTCCGTCATAGACGTCTGCCACTACAGGCGATCCATCGACATAAAACTCATGGCTGTAGTTACTGCCCGTTAGTTTGTTGAGTTTTGGGAAAACGGCCGAGGGTATGAATGCAAATTCTTCAACACCTGTTTGTGCGTTGAAGCCGTGAAGCATTCCCGCGTTGCCGCCGACATAAATTCGCGGCGAACGCCCGGAGATCTGTGTTTTGAAAGTGGTGTATGCAGTGTTGCCTTCTAGTCTATTGGAAAATTGTTCGAGATTGCGAAGTGTATCCAGAACCACCGCAGGTGTTGACGAATAGAAATCGCCGAGTACGCCACTACGCTGTCTGTAGGTGCTGCCCTCGCCGGCACGATCGCCGCTTAGGTAGCTGATCCGGCCGGCGGCTTTGCTATCGGTGGCGTTGGCATTTTCTGGGTCTCGGTTCAGGTACGTTAGCAACGTGGTTCCCGAATAGCTGGTCAACGCCGCATTGGTCGCTGTAAAGGGTGCAAGGCCTGTATTGCTCGAACCTGCGATAAAGATACTGCGTGCGCCTGGTACCTTCGCTTTGGCGCTCCAGACCTCTCTGGTCTCCAGGGTACTGGTCTGGGCATTCCAGGTTTTTTCGAAGCGCTTGACATCGCCAGACCAGTTTTCATCGCTTGCATAGGATGTCTGGTAAGACACCGTTTTGACTGTGCCGTTATTGTTTTCGTCGGTACTGACCTGGCCTGAATTGATTGCCGGCCGGGCAGCCGAAGATTTGCGATCAGCGATGCGGGAGAGAATTTCCGCAAAGGCCTGAACCATTGCCTCAGGACTGTCCACGCTGAAGAACTCGCCTCTTGAGTTGATTGCAGCGTGCCAAAGGTCGTAGACGTTAGCGCTGGTCGCGGTTGTCCCCGCTGCGGGCCAGTTGACCGTGCCCGCAGCGAGGGCGTTGTATCCGCTACCTGTGAAGGTACTACCAGCCCATGGAATATTGCTCTGATCGAGGGACTGGGTGAGGCCAAGTCCCATTGTGAAGTTCGTCATGTGCTGCCAAGTGGCCGGGTCGTTGCGTGGATCCCAGTAGTCTGTCGTACTGTCGCCACTTTTGAAGGGGGTATAGTCCTTCAGTTTGTTGGCCAGATTGGGGTTGAGGTCTGTCGCCCAGTAGTGCATGGCCAAATCCGCGAGCGTATTGGCCGTGCTGTCGTAGTAGGGCGCGCGGCGCACGAACGGGGTGCCGTCAGGCAGGGTGAAGGTGGCTGCGTCGTGCCGAAAGCTACCAGGTTCGGTTGCCGCAGAGTTCCATACGCCATCGGTCATCATGATGTGATAGCTGGGGCGACAGGCGTAGGTGTTCTGAGTGGTATTGCCGGTTGCATTGGGAAAAGCTTGCCATGGCGTAGTGGTCTGGTAGAAGTCACCAGCTCGTTTCATGGCCACGGGCAATGGAGTGCCTTGGTCGAAGGTCATGGTCCGCAACCAGTTATACAGCTGACCTTTGTGTGTCGGGTTATAGGCCTTGAAGGCATTGTTGCCGCAGTCGCTGTCCGAGCCGGTGAAGGTTGTGCAGCGATTCAGCCCCTGCCAGCTCAGGCGCACGGACGGAGACACGTTGTAGAAGGCCAAGGCTGCGGCAGAAATGGTTGCAAGTGCACGATTGCGGTAGAAAGAATACCAGTTGGCAAAGTTCTGCTGCTCTGCGCTGCCGACAAACCTCAGCCTGTAGCACGCGTCATTAGCGGTGCTGCATCCGGTGGTGAGGCTTGAATCGTATACGTAGTAGTACGCCGGCGTCGGGGTTTGAGTGAGCGTGGCAGTGAGTACGTTGTTATTGCCCGGTGTGCACGGCGCGTTGATTGCAGCGGCCCAAGCGGTACTGCTGGCGGTAGCTGTGCAGGAAACAACGCCCCTGTTATTGGTCGTGCGGACGAAGGTGAAGGTAATGGTGCCAACGGTTCTGGTCGTGGTCCCATTATTGGCCATGGTTACAGACGTTTCGAAGTCCGCGCTAGGGTTCGAGCCCAGACGAAATACGACGCCAGTACCTGAATAGTTGGTCGAATTGGTGTAGCTGAAGCTCGAAGGAGCACTGGTAATGGGAACGTCCCAGGTTGGGCGATAGTTGGCTCCGCTGAGATCGACCGAGCCTACCGCAGTGTTGAATCCGTTATGCCAGGCCTGAGTGAAACTAGTCGTCAATTGTTGTTCAGCACCCGCTGTCGTGAAGATAGTAGGTGCTTCGTAGGTAGCGCTGGGGTTGTAGGAAAGTGGGTTGTAGGCACTTGATTTGGCGCGTCTCGTCGCAGAAGTACCACTAATGCCGTCTGGCGCAAACGCAAAACGCATGCTTCCCGAGTCATCCAGCGTCAACAACATGTTCGGTGGGACGCCAATGGTCAGGCTCACCGGGCTTTGTGATACGGCTGCATAGCTCGTTGCACCATGCAGCATTGTTATACCGAAAGCCGCATATGAAAGTGCTTTGGCGCAGGATGTAAGTCTACGGGATTTCATCATGCTGGCTCTCAATTGTTCAGGCCAAGATAGATATTGGCGTGAGTCGATTGCAGGTAAACCTGATCGTCCGCCTTGGCATTGTTAAGGTAGTAATAGGTGCCCTGGCCTTCCGCGACCATGCCGTACTCCGCGTTCACCGCAGCATTGCCCACGGTTAATGCGCGCGTACTGTTCCAATACGTTGTCTGCGTGGAGCCTGTTTCTCGGTTACCAGCTACCGTCTGATTGGCTGCGTCCGTCCCGCGATAGGGCATCCATAGCAGGCTCTGAGTCGATTCGCTCTTGAGAAAACTGTCTTTGGTCAGCCAAGGCTTATCCACGAAATTGAGTAGGTCTGCGTCATTGATGGCCAAGAGGCAAGGTTTGTTGAGGCCATTGGCCTTCAGCGTATTTGTTATTTGACAGTTGGCCATCTTCCCTTCCAGCTTGTCTGCCAAGTTGGCAGGGCCGTAATAGCGGAACTCTGCTTCGCGAAGTGCTGCATCGGCTGCACTTTGCTGTTGAGTATCGTGGGCTCTGTTTGCAGTGATACGGCTTTCCAGCGTGGTACCACGCATGCTGCCAACAGCCATTAGCGTCAGTACGAGCAACATCACAAGTGCGACGACCAGGACGGCCCCGTTTTGCGAGTGGCGATCAGAAAGTTGAGTCATGGCATTAGGTTCCTGACGGTCTGGGTGCTTCCCACAACTTGGTAGATGCGTTTGCTGTCACCGTTCTGCAGGCGCGTTTTGGTGGTGTTAGGGGCTGAGACCAGCCAGTCGGCGAGTATTTTCGAGTCGTCACTATCGCGTTGCCCGGTGCGGCTTGCCATCAAAAGGGAGTAGCGCACGCTACGGATGGCGCCAGAGCTCGTGGTCCAGTCTTTTTGCGGGACGAAAGAGGTGACTTCTTTCGACAGTACATCGGCGCTGCCGATGCCGAAGTCCACGCGCATATCAGCGATGCCTGTGAGCTGTTCGGTAAATTGAGGTGTAGTCGCGTTCAGACTCTTGCAGAGAAGCCTGCCGTTCTGCAGTTCGGTGGACGCTCCCGGTTCGTATTTGAAGGCTAGGACGATCAGATCACTTGCGGTCAGGTTCGGCGGGAAGGCCTGAGTGAATGTGGTGCTGCTGGCCACGCCCTGGCAATCGAGATCGCCACTTACCTGAGGTTGATAGCGCAGGCAGAACCCTGTTCCTTCCGAAGCGTCCAGGCCGGTAATCGAGGCCCCCGCAGCGAAGCTCATGCAGCCCCCCGATGCTTCACGCTGAGGAAAGGCAAGCTCCTCCAAACTCGACGGTGTACGGCGATAGCCGGCCTTGCCCAGATACTGATCTATTAGCAGTGACGCGAAGCGGCCACTATCCAGATTGCCGCTTTGGCTCTGCTGGAACAGGTAATGACGCTGGTTATCGATATAGACCTGAGTAATGCCGAGGATCAGGAAACTGCTGATCGCCAGCGCAATCAGCAGCTCGATCATCGATAGGCCATATTGGCGCTTGATATCGCTCATGGCTGCACTCGCACGGTGTAGGTACAGATGGTGGAAGAGTTGTTGGTATCCGCCGCGTCCAGGCAGGTGCCTTCACGAACCTGCCAGGCGAGGCGAATTTCGATCATCGAGCCTTGACCGTTGCAATTGCCTGCGCTGCTGCTACGACAGATATACGAATCGCTGACGAATACCGTCGAGCCACCCGGCAGTAAAGCCTTGGCTTTGCTGGCCCAGCAGTCGCGCTGCTCTTTTGCGGTCTTGGCTATGACGGTAGCGCTGGACACGCATGCGGCGGTATCGGAGAAGTCGGCAGTTTTGGCTTTGTAGAAGATCGAACTGGACTTGAGTCCATTGTTCATTGGGAACTGTGGTGCAGTATTATTGAAGGTTTCGCCTGGGTTGGTACGGATGATCTCGATCAGTTCGCTGGCCAGATCCACGGCCACGTTACGCTGCACGGAGTCTTGCGAGTACTGCACGCTACGTCCTTGCAGAGCGACCATGCCCAGCACGCCGACCGTGGTCAGCACCAGCGCCACCAATACCTCGATCAGGCTGAATCCCCGATTGTGTTTGCTCATCGCCATTCGCCCCTTCACTGGCACTTGCTCATATCGCTGCTGGTCCCATTCTTGCCCCGTGGCCAAGCCTGGATGCTGCCGCTAGGCTTGACGTCGATGGTGAAGCCATTCGCTGAATCTGTTCCCTGACAAGTCACGAGCGTTGCCTCTGTGCCGCTCCCGTTGTAGCGAAAGCTGATCGGGGTGGTTGTCGTGGTTGCCGTGATGGTGGACGGAATGTCCAGCCGGCGGATGACATCGGTATCGGTACAGGCCTTCTTCACTGTCCAGGCAGTGTCTTCCTTGCAGGCCCTGACGAAGGTGCGCCGCTCGACTGCGCTGGCGCGGGCGAATTGCAGCAACTCCAGCAGCTCGTTGTTGAACGACTGAGTACGACTCTTGTTGATGAACTGAGTGAAACTTGGCACTGCGATGGCTGCAAAAATGCCGACCAGAGCGATGATGATCATTAGCTCAATCAGGGTGAAGCCACGCTGCGTATGCGAGTACGCCGATGGCTGGCTATCCGAGAGTCTTGGCATGGTTGTCCAGTCTGAATACAGGAGGGCAAGCGAATCCTGACGGCTCCGTTGTTGCCTGTCTTGCGGCTGGAGATGATCGGTTCCGCGGCGCGGATGGCCGGTCTAGCAACATTTCGATTTGTGGCCGCTGTCATGTTTCAGGCGACCCTGGCGGTTGAGGATCAGCTGCCGATGGGGGCCGTTCGCATTGCAGAAGGAGAAGGTGCCGTTGCTTTTCCAGCTGGTGCCGTTGGGGTGGAAGTGAATGCTGTCACTGCTGAAACCGGACCAGCAGAGGTTCTTCGTGGGTGCCTGTTGCTGGCGCAGCAGGGTGGGGTCGCTACCTGTCGTGGTAATCAGCCAGTAGCCGGCCCAATCACCGTCGCAGGCCTCTCCGTCGCTGGAGCCGCACAGCCGATGGGGGCGTCCGAAGAGAACGGCCTTGGCGCGGGTTTTCTGGATGTACTGGGTGAGCAGGTCGAGGGCGATTGCCTGGCGCCTGCTTTCCATCCAGCTCGCGAACGATGGCATGGCGAGGTTAACCAGGGTCAGAAGAAGGGCAAGCGTAGCCAGCCATTCCACGAGGCTGAACGCCTTCTGTTGATCTCCGTTCATGATGCAAATCCCTTTGCGCGTATCATTGGCGGCCTTCCTGGCCTGCCTTTTCTGTTTAGACCCTGAGGTGTCGCTGTCAAGGTTTGCCGTTCATGCGATGGGGTGAGTTGTGCGTGCGGATGTGATCGTTGTTGGCGGCGGGGTCATCGGGTTGTTGTCGGCCTATCAACTGGCTGCGGCAGGCAAGCGGGTGACGCTGCTCGACCGAGGGCCCTTGGGTGGCGAGGCATCCTGGGCGGGCGGCGGAATCGTTTCGCCGCTGTATCCCTGGCGTTACAGCCAGGCGGTGACGGCGCTGGCCCACTGGTCTCAGGATTTCTACCCCGGGCTTGGTCAGCGGTTACTGGCCCAGACGGGTCTGGATCCCGAGGTGCATATCACCGGGCTGTACTGGCTGGATCTGGAAGATCAGGCCGAGGCGCTGGCCTGGGCGCAGCGTGAAGGGCGACCCTTGCATGAAGTTTCCGTCGACTCCGCTTACGCCGCCGTTGCGCCATTGGGCGAGGGGTTTCAACGCGCCATTTACATGTCGGGCGTGGCCAATGTCCGCAACCCGCGCCTGGTGAAAGCGCTGCGTATGGCACTGCAGGCAATGCCTGCCGTCACGCTGATCGAAAACAGTCCGGTTGAAGGTTTCGTGCGCGATGTCGATCGGGTTGTCGGCGTGCGTACCGCCGACGGAGAGTCGTTGGGCGAGCAGGTGGTAGTGGCGGCGGGGGCCTGGAGCGGCGAAGTGCTGCGTAGTCTCGGGCTGGCATTACCGGTAGAGCCGGTGAAGGGGCAGATGATCCTGTTCAAATGCGCCGAAGATTTTCTGCCGAGCATGGTGCTGGCCCGTGGGCGCTACGCGATTCCTCGCCGTGACGGTCATATCCTGGTGGGCAGTACGCTTGAGCACGCCGGCTTCGACAAGACCCCCACCGCCGACGCCCTGAGCAGCTTGCGCGCGTCGGCCGAAGCCTTGCTGCCGGCGCTGAAGGATGCCCAAGTGGTTGGGCACTGGGCTGGGTTGCGGCCCGGTTCGCCCGAAGGCATTCCGTTCATTGGCGAGGTGTCCGGCCACGAGGGCCTGTGGTTGAACTGCGGGCATTACCGCAATGGCCTGGTGCTGGCACCAGCGTCCTGCCAGTTGCTGGTGGACCTGATGCTGGGGCGGGAGCCGATCATCGATCCTGCTCCTTATGCGCCATCGGGGCGGTTGGCGTAGCGCCGTCAGGCACGGTCGTCCTGAGTGGCGCTGCGGTCAGTCGATCCCGAGCTTCTTCAGTCGATAGCGCATCGAGCGGAAGCTCAGGCCCAGGCGCTGGGCTGCGGCGGTGCGGTTCCAGCGGGTTTCTTCGAGGGCCTGCATGATCAGTTTGCGCTCGACGTCTTCCAGGTAGTCCTCGATGTTGTCGATCTGTGCCAGGCTGGCATCGCCGTTCTCGCCGGCAGATGAGGCGTCGGCCAGGCGCAGGTCGTTGGCACAGATCACATCGCCTTCACACAGCGTGTAGGCGCGCTCCAGCATGTTTTCCAGTTCGCGCACGTTACCCGGGAAGCGGTAGCTCTTCAGCTTGTCCAGGGCCGGGCCATCGAGCTTCACGGGTGGCAGGCCGATGCCCTCGTTGAGGCGCTTGAGCATGACGTCGGCGAGCAGTGGGATGTCTTCGCGGCGTTCACGCAGTGGCGGTACGCGCAGTTCGATGACATTGAGGCGGTAGTACAGGTCTTGGCGAAAGCGTCCGGCAGCCACTTCGGCGGCGAGATCCTTGTGGGTGGCGCAGAGGATGCGGGTATCCACCACCACCTCCTGCTGGCCGCCGACACTGCGAACGGCCTTCTCCTGGATCGCCCGCAGCAGCTTGACCTGCATGGCGAGCGGTAGATCGGCCACTTCGTCGAGGAACAGGCTGCCGCCGTTGGCCGCCTGAAACAGGCCCTGCTTGTCTTCGATGGCGCCGGTGAAGCTGCCTTTCTTGTGGCCAAAGAACTCGCTTTCCATCAGCTCCGATGGAATGGCGCCACAGTTGACCGGCACGAAGGCGCGCTCCCGGCGCGGCCCCTGTTCGTGGATCAGGCGCGCTACCAGCTCCTTGCCACTGCCAGACTCGCCGCTGATGTAGACCGGCGCCTGGCTGCGCGCCAGTTTCTGGATCTGTGCACGCAGCGCGCGCATCGGTGGCGATTCACCGAGCAGACGGCTGGCGCCTGGTGCTCCTTCATCGTCCGTGCCCCCCAGGCGCAGAGCGGTGGCGACCAGTTCACGCAGGCGGCCGAGGTCGACCGGCTTGGTGAGGAAGTCGAAGGCACCTGCCTTGAGCGCGTTGATCGCGGTATCCACGCTGCCGAACGCAGTGATCATGGCCACCGGGGTCTGCGGATAGCGCTGCTGGATGTGCTGCACGATATCCAGGCCGGTGCCGTCGGGCAGGCGCATGTCGGTGAGGCACAGATCGAATGGCTCCTTGGCCAGCCAGTCACGCGCTTCCTTGACGTTGCGCGCGCTGCGCGTGTCGAGCTTCATGCGTCCGAGGGTGATCTCCAGCAGCTCGCGGATATCGGGTTCGTCGTCGACGATCAGGGCTCTCTGGCGATTCATCGTTCAGCTCATTTTGCGCGGATGAGCGAAGGTGATACGGAAGCATGCGCCGCCGCCTTCGCGTGGTTTGTAGTGAAGATGAGCCTGGTTGCTTTCGCAAAGCTCGCGGGAAATATACAGGCCCAGGCCGGTGCCTTTGTTTTCCGTGGTGTAGAAAGGCTCGAAGATGTGATGCAGTTGGTCCGCAGGAACGCCGGGGCCGTCATCGAGCACCTCGAGTACCGGCAGATCGCTGCGCGGGTCGCGGAACAGTTTCAGCCACACCTGGCCCTGCGGATTGAGCTGAGCGCTGTAGCGCAAGCCGTTCTGCACGAGGTTGGTGATCACCTGGGTCAGCTGGTTGGGGTCCATGCGCGTCTGAATGCTGCTGCCTTCGATGGCCAGGTGCAGAATTTTCGTGGTCGGGGCGGTGCTGCGAAATTCTGCGGCGAAACGGTGCAGCCAGTACTTGAGGTCGAGCAGCTGCGGCTCCGCCTGACGGCGTCGAGACAGCTGCAACACGTTTTCGATGATCAGGTTCATGCGGCGCGAGTGATCCTGAATGATCTGCGCCAGACGCTTGTCCGGCCCATGCAGGTCCTCGGACTCCTGAAGCAGTTGCGCCGCGTGGCTGATGGCGCCCAGCGGATTGCGAATCTCGTGGGCGATGCCTGCGGTCAGTCGGCCGAGGGCGACCAGCTTGAGTTGCTGGGCCTGCTGGGCAATCTGCGAGATATCGTCGAGCAGGATCAGCGTGTGGCGCTGGCCGCCGCGTTGCAGGGCGATGAAGCTGGGTTGCAGGGTCGGGCCATCGACACGTGCCTGCAAGCTGGTTGGGCGCAGGCTGGTATTTTCCTGCCAGTACTGCAGGCGCTTGACCAGCTCTGTGCAGTGCGGGTCGAGAATCTTGCCGGCCAGATGCTCTTGCCCCAGCAGGCTCAAGGCCCCCTGGTTGGCCAGCAGCACGCGATGCTGCTCGTCGACCACCAGAATGCCGGTACGCATGCGCTGCAGGATCAGGTTGTTCAGGGCTTCCAGATCCGCCACGTCGGCGGCACGCTGCTCGGCGAGGATTTCACTGGCCTGCAGGCGCCGCGTCACACCCTGTACGAACAGGGCGGCGGTGAAGCACAGCGCGCCCAGGGCCGCGGCCTGCACGTACTGACTGCTGGCTTGTGGATGGTTGAGACTGAGGTAGAACGTCAGGTAGATCAGGCCGATCGCCGCGCTCGCAGCGATCAATACGCCCACTCGGCCACGCAGCAGGATATTGGCGATCGCCACTGCAACGATCAGCAGGTTGCCGATACCGCTGGGCGTACCACCACCGGCATAGAACAGTGCAGACAGCAAAATGACGTCGACCAGCGCCACGCCGAACACTTGAATGAGGCTGCGCGGGTTGTGAATGAGCACTGCGACGAAGATATTGAGGATCAGGTACAGCCAGCTGGCGCCGCGGAACATTGGCACGTGCGCCAGTTGGAGCAGCTCTGCATCCAGGTCGGCGGAGACCAGCAGGACCAGCAAGACGCCGATGAGCAGGCGGTACAGGTGGTACAGCCTGAAAATACGCCGGCCCTGGAGGCCGCTCAGTGCGAGGGCTTTATCGGGCACCGGGCTTGCGGCCTTGTTCGAGATGCGCCTGGCTGCAGTACCAGCGCTCTGCCAGCTGTACGGCATGCTGCTGTGGCGTGTGCACGCCGCAGTGGGCGCAGCGCACCATCGGTGCCGGCGTGTCTGCCGGTGGCGGCGTCTGGCGTCGGCGAGCCGCACCGACGTAGCGGCGCCATACCCAGATGACGGCGAAGATGATGGCAATCCAGAACAGCAGGCGGAACAGGCCCATGACGCTCTCTTCATATAGAGGAATGCGCCAGTTTAGCCAAGGAAGGGGTGTGCGGACAGTTGCCTGGTCAGCGTTTTTGCTCGACCGGAATGCAAAATGCCAGTCGATCGACTGGCATTTCGTGTGTTGCGGTGCTGATCAGTCGAACAGACCGAACGTTGCGTAGCTGAACCAGGAGCGTTTGCTGCCTTGCGGCTCATCGCTTTGCTCGGTCTGGTTTTCCGGCTTGAGTTCGGCAGGGATCTGATCCGAGGCTTCTTCGTACTGACGAATCACATCCTGGCTAGCCTGGGTCTGGCTAGGCGGAGGCGGTACATCGCTCTCGATCAGGCCCAGTGTGGCCTTGGCCAGCCAGGAGCGGCTGTCGGCTTCCTCTTCGCGGGGCACGAACTCGCCGTTGACCAGGCTCGGGTGATCCGGGTAGTTGAGTTTCAGAGTTTCCAGGCTGGTCGCGGCCAGGTCGTCCAGGGTCAGGCGCTGATACGCCTCGACCATCACGGCCAGGCCGTCGCCGACGGACGGCGTTTCCTGGAAGTTTTCCACCACGTAGCGGCCACGATTGGCTGCGGCGACGTAGGCCTGACGAGTCAGGTAGTAGTGGGCGACGTGAATTTCGTAGGACGCCAGCAGGTTGCGCAGGTAGATCATGCGCTGCTTGGCGTCCGGCGCGTAGCGGCTGTTCGGGTAGCGGCTGGTCAGCTGGGCGAACTCGTTGTACGAGTCGCGGGCAGCGCCCGGGTCACGCTTGGTCATGTCCAGCGGCAGGAAGCGCGCCAGCAGGCCACGGTCCTGGTCGAACGAGGCCAGGCCCTTCAGGTAGTAGGCGTAGTCGACGTTCGGGTGCTGCGGATGCAGGCGGATGAAACGCTCGGCGGAGGAGCGCGCGGCTTCCGGCTCGGCGTTCTTGTAGTTGGCGTAGATCAGCTCGAGCTGCGACTGCTCGGCGTAGCGGCCGAACGGGTAGCGCGACTCCAAAGCCTTGAGCTTGGTAACGGCGCTGGTATAGCTACCGTTGTCCAGATCTTGCTGAGCCTGCTGGTAGAGTTCTGCCTCGCTGAGGTTTTCATCCAGGACTTCCTTGGACGAACAGGCGGCGGTGAGTGCGAGGATGGCGATCAGCAGCAGGTGTTTCACTTGCATGGCGGCTTGCGTCCCTGGGACGGCGGCTGTCTTGGGCAGGGCCGTCCTGTTATGATGAGCGCCCCCGGTACCCCTGGGGCAAAGACGCCGTATTTAACCACAAGCGTGTAGCTGAAACCAAAGGCTATGCCCCCGCCGTTGCCGAGCATGTCATCTATTAATAAGCAGGCCATTCAGTTATCCGCCGAGGTGCCCTACGATCTGGGCGGTCAACGCCTCGACCAAGTCGCCGCCCAGCTGTTCGCCGAGCACTCGCGCTCGCGCCTGTCCGGCTGGATCAAGGAGGGCAATCTGACCGTCGACGGTCAGGTGCTGCGCCCCCGTGACATCGTTCACGGCGGCTCCGTGCTGGCCCTCTCCGCCGAGCAGGAAGCCCAGGGTGAATGGATCGCCCAGGACATCGAGCTCAACATCGTCTACGAAGACGAGCAGATTCTGGTGATCGACAAGCCGGCTGGCCTGGTCGTGCATCCGGCTGCCGGGCACGCCGACGGCACCCTGCTCAATGCGCTGCTGCATCACGTGCCGGATATCGTCAACGTGCCGCGGGCGGGCATCGTCCATCGTCTCGACAAGGACACCACCGGTCTGATGGTGGTGGCCAAGACCATCGAGGCGCAGACCCGCCTGGTCGATCAGTTGCAGAAGCGTACGGTCAGCCGTATCTATGAATGCATCGTGATCGGCGTGATCACCGCCGGCGGCAAGATCAACGCTCCCATCGGGCGTAGCTCCTCGCAGCGCCAGCGCATGGCCGTGACCGACGGCGGCAAGCCCGCTGTCAGTCATTACCGCGTACTCGAGCGTTTCCGTTCGCATACCCACAGCCGGGTCAAACTGGAAACCGGGCGCACGCACCAGATTCGCGTGCACATGAGCCACATCGGCTATCCGCTGGTGGGTGACCCGGTGTATGCCGGGCGCTTCCGTATTCCTCCGGCCGCCAGCCAGACCATGGTGCAGAGCCTCAAGGAGTTTCCGCGTCAGGCCCTGCATGCTCGGTTCCTCGAGCTGGATCATCCGATCACCGGTGAGCGGATGAAATGGCAGTCACCGCTGCCCGATGACTTCGTCTGGTTGCTGACGCTGCTGCGTCAGGATCGCGAGGCTTTCATCGGATGAGTGGCAAGGCCCATGACTGGTTGACGCCCAATTGGCCCGCGCCAGGTTGGGTGCGGGCCTGCGTGACCACCCGCGCTGGCGGTGTGAGCACGGCACCTTACGACAGCTTCAACCTCGCCGAGCATGTCGAGGATGACCCAGTAGCCGTGGCCAAGAACCGTCAGCGTCTGCTGAGTCAGCTGGGTTGCCGTCCGGCCTGGCTGCAGCAGGTGCATGGCATTGCCGTCGCCCAGGCTGACCCGGAAACGGTCGCGCAAGCCGATGCCAGTTGGACATCGACGCCGGGCGTTGCCTGTACGGTGATGACCGCCGATTGCCTGCCCGCGCTGTTCTGTGACCGCGCCGGCACCCGCGTCGCCGCCGCCCATGCGGGTTGGCGTGGTTTGGCGAACGGTGTGCTGGAGGCCACTCTGGATGCGCTGGCCATCGAGCCTGACGACACCCTGGTATGGCTCGGCCCGGCCATCGGTCCCCAGGCTTTCGAGGTCGGGCCCGAGGTACGTGAGGCGTTCGTCAGTGTGCATGCCCAGGCCGCCAGCGCCTTCGTGCCCAGCGCCAATGCTGGCCGCTTCATGGCGGACATCTATCAGTTGGCGCGTATCCGTCTCGCTGCCCGGGGTATCAACGCCCTGTATGGCGGCGGGTTCTGCACCGTCAACGACCCGCGCTTCTACTCCTACCGCAGTGCCGCGCAGACCGGCCGGTTCGCTTCGCTGATCTGGTTGGCGGATCGCTGAGCGCAATTTCGGCAGCGTTATGCCGCAATAATGGCGTTATCAGACTCAATCGCCGCGAGGTCGCGGCTCCCACGGATCGGTGTTAGCTCACGATTGCGTGGGAGCGTCGCCCTCGGCGCGATGCGTTGGCGTTAACGTCCGCCAACCTTCGCTCCAGGGCCAAAATGCTACGACGGTTGCGTTGCCGGTCACTGCACTGACACCTATCAAAACCGTCTCCGCTTGAAACCCGCGCAATCGGCCTCATCTATGCTCCATCTCGGCAGGTTCTTCATTTAGGCGCATCCATCGCGCCGGCCTGCCTCCAAGAGGAAGGATGACGCCATGCGAATCGACCGTTTGACCAGCAAGTTGCAACTTGCCCTTTCCGACGCCCAGTCCCTGGCTGTCGGCCACGACCATTCCGCCATCGAGCCGCTGCACCTGATGCTGGCGCTGCTCGACCAGCAGGGCGGCTCCATTCGCCCGCTGCTGATGCAGGTGGGCTTCGATGTGAATGGCCTGCGCCAGGCCCTGAGCAAAGAGCTCGATCACCTCGGCAAGATCCAGAACCCGACTGGCGATGTGAGCCTGTCCCAGGATCTGGCGCGTCTGCTCAACCAGGCCGATCGCCTGTCGCAGCAGAAGGGTGACCAGTTCATCTCCAGCGAACTGGTGCTGCTTGCCGCCATGGACGAGAACACCAAGCTGGGCAAGCTTCTGCTCGGCCAGGGCGTGAGCCGCAAGGCTCTGGAAAACGCCGTGAACAACCTGCGCGGCGGCGATGCGGTGAATGACCCCAATATCGAGGAGTCCCGTCAGGCGCTGGACAAGTACACCGTCGACCTCACCAAGCGTGCCGAAGAGGGCAAGCTCGATCCGGTGATCGGTCGTGACGATGAAATCCGCCGGACCATCCAGGTCCTGCAGCGCCGCACCAAGAACAATCCGGTGCTGATCGGCGAGCCCGGCGTGGGCAAGACCGCCATTGCCGAAGGGCTGGCCCAGCGGATCGTCAATGGTGAAGTGCCGGACGGCCTCAAGGACAAACGCCTGCTGTCATTGGATATGGGCTCGCTGATCGCCGGTGCCAAGTTCCGCGGCGAGTTCGAGGAGCGCCTCAAGGCCGTACTCAACGAACTGTCCAAGCAGGAAGGCCGCATCATTCTGTTCATTGATGAACTGCATACCATGGTCGGAGCCGGCAAGGCCGAGGGCGCCATGGACGCTGGCAACATGCTCAAGCCGTCCCTGGCTCGTGGTGAACTGCACTGCGTGGGCGCCACCACCCTGAACGAGTATCGCCAGTTCATCGAGAAGGATGCCGCGCTGGAGCGTCGCTTCCAGAAGGTGCTGGTCGACGAACCGAGCGAAGAAGACACCATTGCCATCCTGCGCGGCCTCAAGGAGCGTTACGAGGTGCACCACAAGGTGGCCATCACCGACGGTGCGATCATCGCCGCGGCCAAGCTCAGCCATCGCTACATCACCGATCGCCAGTTGCCGGACAAGGCCATCGACCTGATCGACGAAGCCGCCAGCCGCATCCGCATGGAAATCGACTCCAAGCCGGAGGTGCTTGATCGACTGGACCGTCGTCTGATCCAGCTCAAGGTGGAAGCCCAGGCGCTCAAGAAGGAAGAAGACGAGGCGGCCAAGAAACGCTTCGTCAAACTGCAGGAAGACATCGCCAAGCTCGAGAAGGAGTACTCCGATCTCGATGAAATCTGGAAATCGGAAAAGGCCGAAGTTCAGGGCTCGGCGCAGATCCAGCAAAAGATCGAACAGTCTCGTACCGAACTCGAAGCGGCTCGCCGCAAGGGCGACCTGAACCGCATGGCCGAATTGCAGTACGGGATCATCCCCGACCTGGAGCGCAGCCTGCAGATGGTCGATCAGCACGGCAAGACCGAAAACCAGTTGCTGCGCAGCAAGGTCACCGAGGAAGAGATTGCCGAGGTCGTCTCCAAGTGGACCGGCATTCCGGTGTCGAAGATGCTCGAGGGTGAGCGCGACAAGCTGCTGAAGATGGAAGGGCTGCTGCACCAGCGGGTCATCGGTCAGGACGAGGCCGTGGTGGCCGTCGCCAATGCCGTGCGTCGTTCCCGGGCAGGCCTGTCGGACCCTAACCGGCCCAGCGGCTCGTTCCTGTTCCTTGGCCCGACCGGTGTCGGCAAGACCGAACTGTGCAAGGCGCTGGCCGAGTTCCTCTTCGATACGGAAGACGCTCTGGTGCGCATCGACATGTCCGAGTTCATGGAGAAGCATTCCGTCGCTCGTCTGATCGGCGCCCCACCGGGCTATGTCGGTTACGAGGAGGGCGGCTACCTGACCGAGGCAGTACGCCGTAAACCCTACTCGGTGGTGCTGCTCGACGAGGTCGAGAAGGCTCACCCGGACGTCTTCAACGTGCTGCTGCAAGTGCTCGAGGATGGTCGCCTGACCGATAGCCATGGCCGTACCGTGGACTTCAAGAACACCGTGATCGTGATGACCTCCAACCTGGGATCCGCGCAGATTCAGGAGCTGGTCGGTGATCGCGAGGCGCAGCGCGCGGCGGTCATGGACGCGGTGGGCAATCACTTCCGTCCGGAGTTCGTCAACCGTATCGACGAGGTGGTGGTGTTCGAACCGCTTGCCCGCGAGCAGATCGCCGGCATTGCCCGTATCCAGCTGTCGCGCCTGCTGCAGCGCCTGGCCGAGCGCGAGCTCAGCCTGGAATTGTCCGACGAGGCGATGGACAAGCTGATTGCCGTGGGTTACGACCCGGTGTACGGCGCACGGCCATTGAAGCGGGCGATCCAGCGCTGGATCGAGAACCCGCTGGCGCAGATGATCCTGGCTGGCAAGTTCAACCCCGGCAGCACAGTGATCGGCAAGGTCGAGGGTGACGAAATCGTCTTTACCTGAGGCCCGTGCTAGCGGAAATAAAAACGGCCGGTGTGAGCGATCACACCGGCCGTTCTATTTCGGCTCTCTTGTGGCCAGGGGAAGGTCGGCGCTAACAAAGCTGTAGCGGAATGTGCAGATCACTGTGGGAGCGGGCCATGCCCGCGAAAAAGTCACGGGCATGGCCCGTTCCCACAATAGAACGATCACATAAGGCAGCAGAGTGAACTGGTCAAGTAATTCTGGACACCGTTTATGGTTTAGGCCGCCAGCTTCTCT
>NZ_JARVSV010000043.1:0-56697 GCF_030209025.1 Pseudomonas sp. MEJ086 | reverse complement strand
CAAATCGAACCCTGGTTAAGCCACCGCCTGCCGCGCGACCTTCGTGCAGGCAAAAAATCCGCCGCTATCGTCAGGCCGCAGGCGGGCAGCTCAATCCCGTTGGTGGGCTGAAGCCCACCCTACCCCAGTCCTGCGGTGAGGACGCCATGTGCGCGCGCGAGCGGTAGGGTGGGCTTTAGCCCACCAAATCGAACGCTGGTTAAGCCACGGCCTGCCGCCTGACTTTCATGCAGGCAAAAAAAATCCGCAGCCATCGCTGGCTGCGGATTTCGGGATCGTCAGACGATCAGGCGCCGGCTTTCTGCACGGCATCCTTGATCAGGGTCTGCAGCTCACCCTTTTCGTACATCTCGCTGATGATGTCGCTGCCGCCGACCAGTTCACCACCGACCCACAGTTGCGGGAAGGTCGGCCAGTTGGCGTACTTCGGCAGATTGGTGCGAATTTCCGGGTTCTGCAGGATGTCGACGTAGGCGAATTTTTCGCCGCAGCCCATCAGAGCCTGCGCAGCGCGGGCAGAGAAGCCGCACTGTGGCGCGTTCGGAGCGCCTTTCATGTACAGCAGAACGGTGTTGCTGGCGATCTGCTCTTTGATCGTTTCGATGATTTCCATGGGGGCACCTCAGAACTGGACTATCCGACTCACGGGTCGATACGGTGCACGCATTGTAACCAAAAGCCGAGCGCAATGCTCGGCCATGCTGCATACGCGAACCAGGTAGCTCTCAGGCCGCGACCACCTGCACCGGAACCCCATTGAGTACCGCGTTGCCCGACAGCCGATCAAGCTGACGTTCATCGGTCAGGTCATTGGCGCTGGCACCCGGCGTGGCGCTGGCGATGCTCATCTGCACACCGGGCCGCCCATGCCCCCAGCCATGCGGCAAGCTGACCACGCCCGGCATCATCTCTTCACTGCCGAGCACTTCGACCTCGACCACGCCGACCCGCGAGCTGACGCTGACACGCTGGCCATCGCTGAGCCCGCGCTGCTGCATGTCCTGGACGCTCATCAACAATTGGTGACGCGGCTTGCCCTTCACCAGCCGGTGATAGTTGTGCATCCATGAGTTGTTGCTGCGCACATGCCGGCGGCCGATCAGCAGCAACTGCCCGGGATCGACTGCCGCTTGCGTGGCGAAACGCTGTACATCGCCGAGCAACAGCGCCGGCGCGGCCTGGACACGGCCATCCGTTGTTTTCAGACGTGCTGCCAGGTTCGGGCCAAGCGGGCCGATATCCAGGCCATGGGGGTGTTGCCGCAAGGTCTGCAGCGAAAGCTTGAGTGGCGACTGGTCACCATAGGCGCCGAAACGCAGCCCCAGGTCGATCATCTGCTGAGGTGTCTGCGTGGGTTTCAGCGCGACGCCGGTCTGCGCGGCGAAGGCCTTGGCCAGGCCGACGAAAATCTCCCAGTCGTCCAGCGCGCCTTCCGGCTTCGGCAGCACCGCCTCATTGAAACGGGTGACGTTGCGCACCGCGAACAGATTGAAGGTGGTGTCGTAATGGTCGTGCTCCAGCGGCGCGGTGGATGGCAGGATCAGGTCGGCATGGCGGGTGGTTTCGTTGATGTAAAGATCTACGCTGAGCATGAAGTCCAGGCCTTCGAGCCCCTGCTCCAGCTGCCGCCCATTGGGCGTCGACAGCACCGGATTGCCTGCGACGGTAATCAACGCGCGCACCTGGCCGTCCCCGGCAGTGAGCATTTCCTCGGCCAGAGCACTGACCGGCAACTCGCCGCCATACTCGGGCAAACCGGAAACCCTGCTTTGCCAACGATCGAAATGCCCGCCGGACGTCGCACCGACCAGATCGACCGCCGGCTCGGTGCACAGCACCCCACCCACCCGGTCGAGGTTGCCGGTCACCAGATTGATCACCTGCACCAGCCACTGACACAGCGTGCCGAATGCCTGGGTGGATACGCCCATGCGGCCATAGCACACCGCCCTATCCGCTGCCGCGAAATCCCGTGCCAACTGGCGTATGGCCGAAGCCGGAATACCACACCGCGCCGCCATCAACTCGGCGGTGAAGGGCAGCACGGTCCGCTCCACGTCATCGAGGCCGGCAACCTGCAAGTGACTGGCTCGGCACAGCCGTTCCTCGAACAGGGTGCTGAGCATCGCCAGCAGCAACGCGGCATCCTGCCCGGGGCGAACGAACAGATGTTGATCGGCGATGGCAGCGGTCTCGCTGCGTCGCGGATCGACCACTACCAGTCGGCCGCCACGCGCCTGGATCGCCTTCAGGCGCTTCTCCACGTCGGGGACGGTCATGATGCTGCCATTGGAGGCCAGCGGGTTGCCGCCGAGGATCAGCATGAAATCGGTGTGGTCGATATCCGGCACGGGGATCAGAAAACCATGGCCGTACATCAGGTGGCTGGTCAGGTGATGCGGCAGTTGGTCCACCGACGTGGCGGAATAACGATTGCGGGTCTTGAGCAGGCCGAGAAAGTAATTGCTGTGGGTCATCAGCCCGTAATTATGCACGCTGGGGTTGCCCTGATAGACGGCTACCGCACTCTGCCCGTATGCAGCCTGCACCGCAGCCAGACGCTCTGCCGCCAGGGTGAAGGCTTCGTCCCAGCCGATCGCCTCCCAGCGATCGCCGATACGCCGCATCGGCTGGCGCAGGCGATCGGGATCGTTCTGGATGTCCTGCAGCGCAACGGCCTTGGGGCAAATATGGCCGCGGCTGAACGGATCATCACGATCCCCCTTGATGGAACGTATCTGCGGCTCACCGTCGGCGCCGCGCTCGACTTCCAGGGTCAGGCCGCAGATGGCCTCGCACAAATGGCACGCACGGTGGTGGAGGGTCGTGGTCATGGCCAGCCTCGTCTTCTTGTTCAGGCGATCATCATGGGCGCCTCGGGGTCAGCACACCAGCTGCCTATTCGTCGTGAATCCCCGACCATCAGGGCCATGCATCCGGCGGCTCTGGCCAGCCTTTCAGGGCGTTACACTTGGCAATCTGGGCGGATTTGCGCGTAGGCGTCATTTACTTATAAGATCGGCGGCTTCCCCGTTTCGTCGCACTGTGCGGCCCCCAGCCGCAGGTTCTCCCGTTTTTCCGTGAAAAAACGAACCTGCGCCCTGTTGTCAAAAGGTAGTTAACGATGAGCGCAAGACACTTTCTCTCGCTGAAGGACTGCACACCGGATGAACTGGTGGGCCTGATCCGACGCGGCATGGAGCTGAAAGGCTTGCGCAACAGCGGCGTACTGTTCGAACCGCTGAAGAATCGCGTACTGGGCATGATCTTCGAGAAAGCCTCGACCCGTACCCGCCTGTCTTTCGAAGCCGGCATGATCCAGCTCGGCGGCCAGGCCATCTTCCTGTCGCCCCGCGATACCCAACTGGGCCGTGGCGAACCGATCAGCGACTCGGCCATCGTCATGTCGCGCATGCTCGATGCGGTGATGATCCGAACTTTCGCCCACAGCACCCTGACCGAGTTCGCCGCCAACTCCCGGGTACCGGTGATCAACGGCCTGTCGGACGATCTGCACCCGTGTCAGCTGCTGGCCGATATGCAGACCTTCCATGAGCAGCGCGGCAGCATCGTCGGCAAGACCGCAGCCTGGATCGGCGACGGCAACAACATGTGCAACTCCTATATAGAAGCGGCCATCCAGTTCGACTTCAACCTGCACGTCGCCTGCCCGCAAGGGTACGAGCCTGACGCCGCACTGTTGGCCGAAGCCGGCGAGCGCGTGAAGATCTTCCGCGACCCGCGTGAGGCCGTGGCCGGCGTTCACCTGGTGAGCACCGACGTTTGGGCCTCCATGGGCCAGGAAGAGGAAATCGCCGAGCGCCACAAGCTGTTCGCGCCCTATCAGGTGAACCGTGCCCTGCTCGACGCTGCCGACGAGAACGTGCTGTTCCTGCACTGCCTGCCCGCCCACCGTGGCGAGGAAATCAGTGAGGACCTGCTCGACGACCCCCGCTCGGCCGCCTGGGATCAGGCAGAAAACCGCCTGCACGCGCAGAAGGCGCTGCTCGAATTCCTGGTCGAGCCGGCGTACCACCACGCATGAGCCAGCCCATGCTGTTGAGCCTGCGTAACCTGGGTTGCGGCTACGGTGAGCAGCGCATCGTGCAGAATCTCAACCTGCACCTGAACCCGGGTGATATCGGCTGCCTGCTCGGCCCGTCCGGCTGCGGCAAGACCACCACCCTGCGGGCCATTGCCGGTTTCGAACCGGTGCTCGAAGGTGAAATCCGCCTGACTGGCGAAGTGATCTCCAGCCCAGGCCTCACCCTCGCACCGGAAAAGCGTCGCATCGGCATGGTGTTTCAGGACTACGCCCTGTTTCCGCACCTGAGCGTGGCGCAGAACGTTGCCTTCGGCATCCGCAAGCAGCCCGACTGCGAGCAGATCACCCGTGAGTTGCTGGAGCTGGTGAAGCTCGATCATCTGGGCAAGCGTCACCCCCATGAGCTGTCCGGGGGGCAGCAACAGCGCGTGGCACTGGCTCGAGCACTCGCCACCAACCCGCAACTGCTGCTGCTCGACGAGCCGTTCTCGAACCTCGATGGCGAGTTGCGCCGGCGCCTCAGCCATGAAGTGCGCGACATCCTCAAGACCCGCGGTACCAGCGCGATTCTGGTGACGCACGATCAGGAAGAAGCCTTCGCCGTCAGTGATCAGGTCGGGGTGTTCAAGGCTGGGCATCTGGAGCAGTGGGACACGCCGTTCAATCTCTACCACGAACCGCAGACCCCGTTCGTCGCCAGCTTCATCGGTCAGGGTTACTTCATTCGCGGCCAGTTGCTGGCGCCGGATGAGGTACAGACCGAACTGGGCACCATCCGCGGCAATCGTGCCTATGCATGGCCACTCGGCAGTGCCGTGGACGTGCTGCTGCGCCCTGACGATATCGTCCATGACCCGGCAAGCTCCCGCAAGGCACTGGTCGTCGGCAAGAGTTTCCTCGGTGCGGCGACGCTATACCGCCTGCAGTTGCCAACCGGTAGCCAGCTCGAAGCCCTGTTCCCCAGCCATGCCGATCACCAGCCCGGCGAGCAGGTGGGGATTCGCATCGCGGCGGATCATCTGGTGGCGTTCGCCGCCGCAGGTAGCGTGGCGGCGCCTTCCTTGCTGGGCTAACCGTCGAAATGCAGTCGGCCGCTGCTCACCAGATGGGCATGGCCGGCGATCTTCACCCGCTCCCCATCCAGACAGCACCAGAGAAAACCACCGCGCTCGCCGCCCTGATAGGCAGTCAGTTCACGCTTGCCCAGTTTCTGTGCCCAGTAAGGGGTGAGGATGCAATGGGCAGAGCCGGTCACCGGATCCTCGTCGATTCCCACTGCCGGTGCGAAGTTGCGTGACACGAAATCCACCGTCTCCCCGGCCGCGCTGATGATCACGGCATCCCAGGGCAGGTTGCTCAACGCGCGCAGATCCGGGCGGCAAGCGCGCACCGCGGCTTCCGAGTCGAGCAGCACCAACAGTTGCGGGGCGTCCAGCACGGCGAGCGGTGCCTGCCCAAGCATCTCGGCCAAGCCCTCGGGTACGGCGATCGGTACTGGCCGATGGCAGGGAAAATCGAGCACCAGACGATCCTTTTCCCGGCTCACGGCCAGCTCGCCACCGGCATAGAGGAACTCGATGCGCTCGGCCGGTTCGTCGTAGCACTCGAACAGCACGTGGGCGCTGGCCAGCGTCGCGTGGCCGCACAGGGCCGCCTCGGTGGTCGGCGTGAACCAGCGGATACGCCAGGCAGCGCCCTCCTTCACCACGAACGCGGTTTCAGCCAGGTTGTGCTCGGCAGCGATCTGCTGCATCAGTGAGTCGTCGAGCCACCCGTCCAGGCGATAGACCACCGCAGGATTGCCAGCGAAAGGCTTGTCGCTGAACGCATCGACCTGATGAAACTCGAGGGGCATGGGTTATTTCCTGTGAGCGAATGAAAAAGGTCAGCATGCCCGCGTCCGTACCGGGCGCTGCGATACAGCGAGACGCCAAAGCGCCGCAACAGTGAGCGCTCAACGCTCCGAGTGAATCCCGTAACGTTTGAGCAGGGCATCCAGGCGGCCGTCCTGGCGGTAGCGGCGTACGCCGTCATCGAAGATGTCTCGGTAGCGGGTGCTGGAGGGCAGCACCGGGGAAAAGGCGATATAGATGGGTACGTCGGGCATCCGGCAACCGACCTCGATGAGATTGTCGGCATTCTTGTGCTGATCGAGATACAGGGACATCACCCAGGTGTTTTCCAGCGTGGCATCGACCCGGCCCAGCTCGACTTTGCGAATATTCAGCGCCAGCGCCTGCTCCCCCGCAGCCTGCTGCAGACGGTCCAGGTTCCTCTGATTGCGGCGGATGTAGTCGTCCAGCGCCTCACCGTAGCTGTAGCCATTGATCACCCCGAGGCGGATCTGCGCAAGGGACGCCAGGCCACTGTAGCGCCAGGTGCTGTCGGCTCGGGCATAGAAACAGTTACGGGAAATACCCGGGGCGGTATCGCCGAAGATGAAGTCCGGGGCATCGCGACGACCGGCTCCGACCAGCGCATTGACGCGGCCACTGCGCACATCCTGCACCGCACGCGCCCAATTGGTGACGCGGTACTGCACGTCGATGCCCGCCTCGGCGAAGATCTCCCTGGCCAGCTCGACGAAGATGCCAGGCCGCTCGGCGCCCTCGGCACAGTTCACCGGACACCATACGTCCGCCTCCATGACCAGGGTTTCGGCCCTGACGCAGGCACTGCCCAGCAGCGCAGCCGTCAACAAACTGCCCGCCACCCACCGAAACCCTTTCATCACCCGCCAAGCCTCCTGCTCCCGTTTCCGCAGCGCGACCTACCGCCGCTGCTCCCCGTGCCCTGCATCCAGCCCGTACATCAGCGGCATCATGCAAACTGCCTCCGATCATACAGGGACGCGCAATGCTCGCCCACGCATGGCCGCTGACCGATGGCACTGAGCCGGGCTAACGACCGATAGCGGCAAACTGCGCCTGGGTGTGCTGCGCCAGTACCTCGGCACTCAGCTCGACCTCGAGGCCTCGGCGCCCGGCACTGACATGGATGCTGGGGAAGTTCAGGGCACTGCTGTCGATGAAGGTTCGCAGACGCTTCTTCTGCCCCAGCGGGCTGATGCCGCCGACCAGATACCCGGTTGCCCGCTGCGCGGCATCGACTGCCGCCATGTCGACCTTCTTCACCCCGGCGGCCTGGGCCAGGGCCTTCAGGTCCAGGGTGCCGACCACCGGCACCACGGCTACCAGCAATTCGCCCTTTTCACTGCTGGCCAGCAGCGTCTTGAACACCTGTGCGGGATCGAGACCAAGCTTCTCCGCGGCCTCCAGACCATAGGACGCGGCCTTCGGATCGTGTTCATAACTGTGGATTCGATGTTCGGCGCGAACCTTTTTCAGCAGATCCAGTGCGGGGGTCATGACAGCTCCAGGCAAAAGGTAGCAGCGATGCAGGTTGCAGCGATTCTAGCGCTGCCGCTGGGCAAAAGGCTCTGCTTCAGTCTTGAAAAGCCGCTATCGAATCTTCTCTGGTGAGGGAACCTATCGCGCGCCGCGCTGACCTATTGAACTATGCACACGATTGATATCGAAAAAATGAGCTGCTTCTAACGTTCACTTTTTGACAATACGTGTTCTCCGTATATATTTTTTTCGATTACGAACATTTGCGGTAGCAACAACCGTCACTCACATCAGCCATGGCGACCTTGCAAACGGCGACGCTCTGGAGGCCTCGCCAAGCTGCTTTGCAGCGGCGTCATACAACAACAAAAAATCGAGGTTCATCATGACAGCTGCTCTACGACAACCATCGCTCTCGGGCCAATGCATGGCCGAGTTCCTGGGCACCGCACTGCTCATCTTCTTCGGCACCGGCTGCGTCGCCGCCCTGAAAGTCGCCGGCGCGAGCTTCGGGCTCTGGGAGATCAGCATCATCTGGGGCGTAGGCGTCAGCATGGCGATCTACCTCACCGCCGGTGTTTCCGGTGCGCACCTGAACCCTGCCGTGAGCATCGCGCTGTGGCTGTTCGCCGGCTTCGAGAAAGGCAAGCTGCCGTTCTACATCCTCGCCCAGATCGCCGGTGCCTTCTGTGGCGCCCTGCTGGTCTACACCCTCTACAGCGGTCTGTTCCTGGAATTCGAACAGGCCAACCAGATGGTCCGTGGCTCCCAGGCCAGCCTGGAACTGGCTTCGGTATTCTCTACCTTCCCCAATCCCGTGCTGTCCACCGGCCAGGCGTTCATGGTCGAAGTGGTGATCACCGCCATCCTCATGGGCGTGATCATGTCCCTGACCGATGACAACAACGGCCTGCCGCGTGGCCCGATGGCCCCGCTGCTGATCGGCCTGCTGATCGCCGTGATCGGCAGTGCCATGGGCCCGCTGACCGGGTTCGCGATGAACCCGGCTCGCGACTTCGGCCCCAAGCTGATGACCTTCCTGACCGGCTGGGGCGAAATCTCGCTGACCGGCGGCCGTGATATTCCGTACTTCCTGGTCCCGATCTTCGCGCCGATTCTTGGCGCCTGCATCGGCGCAGCGGTTTATCGCGGCATGATCGCTCGGCACCTGCCCAGTGCGATCGAGCCGCAAGTAGAACAGTCGCCAAATCGCGACGTCAAAGCTTCCTGAATTCGACGCCGCATGACTCTGCTCGACCCGAGCATGCGGCATTTCACTCTCCGTTCATCCGTCCAAGGCAATCGACATGACCGACACCAACAAGAACTACATCATTGCCCTCGATCAGGGTACGACCAGCTCCCGCGCGATCATTTTCGACCGCGACGCCAACGTGGTGTGCATCGCCCAGCGCGAGTTCACCCAGCACTACCCGCAAAGCGGCTGGGTCGAGCACGACCCCATGGAAATTTTCGCCACGCAGAGTGCGGTGATGGTCGAGGCGCTGGCCCAGGCAGGCCTTCATCACGATCAGGTAGCGGCGATCGGCATCACCAACCAGCGTGAGACCACGGTCGTCTGGGACAAGAATACCGGCCGCCCTATCCACAATGCCGTGGTTTGGCAATGCCGTCGCAGTACCGAGATCTGCCAACAGCTCAAGCGCGATGGCCTGGAAGAGTACATCCAGCAGACCACCGGCCTGGTCACCGACCCCTACTTCTCCGGCACCAAACTGAAGTGGATTCTCGACCATGTCGAGGGCAGCCGCGAACGCGCCCGCAACGGCGAGCTGCTGTTCGGTACCATCGATAGCTGGCTGATCTGGAAATTCACCGGCGGCAAGGTCCACATCACCGACTACACCAACGCCGCACGCACCATGCTCTTCAACATCCACACCCTGGAGTGGGATGCGAAGATGCTCGAGGTGCTGGATATCCCACGGGAAATGCTCCCGCAAGTGAAGTCCTCTTCGGAAATCTACGGCCACACCAAGAGCGGCATCGCCATCGCCGGTATCGCGGGCGATCAGCAGGCGGCGCTGTTCGGCCAGATGTGCGTCGAACCCGGGCAGGCCAAGAACACCTACGGCACAGGCTGCTTCCTGCTGATGAACACCGGCGACAAGGCGGTCAAATCCCAGCACGGCATGCTCACCACCATTGCCTGCGGCCCTCGCGGCGAAGTGACGTATGCCCTCGAAGGCGCGATCTTCAACGGCGGCTCCACCATCCAGTGGCTGCGCGACGAGCTCAAGGTCGTCAATGACGCCTATGACACCGAGTACTTCGCCAACAAGGTCAAGGACAGCAATGGCGTGTACCTGGTGCCGGCGTTCACCGGCCTGGGCGCTCCTTACTGGGATCCCTATGCGCGCGGCGCACTGTTCGGCCTCACCCGTGGCGTGCGGGTCGACCACATCATCCGCGCCGCTCTGGAGTCCATCGCCTACCAGACGCGCGATGTGCTCGACGCCATGCAACAGGATTCGGGGGAACGCCTGAAGTCACTGCGAGTAGACGGCGGCGCGGTGGCCAACAACTTCCTCATGCAGTTCCAGGCCGACATCCTCGGCACCCAGGTGGAGCGCCCGGAAATGCGCGAGACCACGGCCCTGGGCGCTGCCTACCTGGCGGGCCTGGCATCCGGCTTCTGGAGCAGCCTGGACGAACTGCGTGGCAAGGCGGTGATCGAGCGAGAGTTCGAGCCACAGCTGGCCGAGGCCGAGAAGGAAGCGCTCTATGCAGGCTGGAAGAAAGCCGTCGACCGCACCCGCGACTGGCAGCCCCATGAAGAAGCCAAATAAGCGCTAAGCCGGGGTCGCGCCCGGCTGCAACTGGCAGAGAGCAGATTCGTGCGGCATCATGGGTTAATTCTGCACGGCAGCCCGAAGGATCCCCCATGAATCTGCCTCCCCGTCAGCAGCAAATCCTCGATCTGATCCGCGAACGCGGCTATGTCAGCATCGAGGAGCTGGCCACCCTGTTCGTCGTCACGCCACAAACCATCCGCCGCGACATCAACCAATTGGCCGATGCCAACCTGCTGCGTCGCTACCACGGCGGCGCCGCCTACGACTCCAGTGTCGAGAACACCGCTTACGCCATGCGCGCCGACCAGATGCGCCATGAGAAACAACGCATCGGCGAAGCCGTGGCTGCGCAGATTCCCGATCACGCCTCGCTGTTCATCAACATCGGTACCACCACCGAATCCATTGCTCGCGCCCTGCTCAATCACAATCACCTGAAGATCATCACCAACAACCTCAACGTGGCCTCGATGCTCAGCGCCAAGGATGATTTCGACGTGCTGCTCACCGGCGGCAACGTGCGTCGTGATGGTGGTTTGGTGGGCCAGGCGAGTGTCGACTTCATCAACCAGTTCAAGGTCGACTTCGCCCTGGTAGGCATCAGCGGCATCGATGAAGACGGCAGCCTGCTGGACTTCGACTATCAGGAAGTACGGGTCTCCCAGGCGATCATCGCCAATGCCCGCAAGGTGATCCTCGCTGCCGACTCGAGCAAGTTCGGGCGCAACGCCATGATCCGCCTCGGACCCATCAGCCTGATCGACTGCCTGGTGACCGACCAGCAACCGGTGCCGGCCCTCGTTCAACTACTCGACCAGCACAAGATCCGCCTCGAAGTGGTCTGACCCGCATTCGATATCGCGCCTCCCTCCTCCACACCCGGGCAATGGAATGCCTACCTTCCATCGCCCGCGTGCCCCCGCCTTTTCAGCCTTTCATAGCAAGGTAGAGCGAACCTTCCGCCGCTACGGCTATCTGTAGAAATGTTCACGTATTTTCATTCCAGGGTATGACGATGAGTTTTTTCAATCGAATCTCACTGGATACGTGTCTATTCATGCGCTAATATTTTCGAAAGCGAACACAGATGTTCGAATTCAAATACCAAAGCAACACGAGGCCTGACGATGCCAACATCCAGCTTGTCCACCAGCCCGCTGTCCGAGATCTACGATATCGCCGTTGTCGGCGGTGGCATCAACGGTACTGGCATCGCCTGTGATGCGGCCGGTCGTGGCCTGTCCGTGTTCCTTTGCGAGAAAGACGACCTCGCCCGGCATACGTCCTCGGCGAGCAGCAAGCTGATTCATGGAGGGCTGCGCTACCTCGAGCACCATGAATTCCGTCTGGTGCGTGAAGCGCTGGCCGAACGCGAAGTGCTGCTGGCCAAGGCGCCACACATTGTCAGCCCGATGCGCTTCATCCTGCCCCACCGCCCGCACCTGCGCCCTGCCTGGCTGATCCGTGCCGGGTTGTTTCTGTACGACAACCTCGGCAAGCGCAAGGCCCTGCCGCGCTCCCGTGGCGTGAGTTTCGGCGCAGGCAGCCCGCTCAAGGCGGAGATCAGCAAGGGTTTCGAATATTCCGATTGCTGGGTGGATGACGCCAGGCTGGTGGTGCTCAACGCCATGGCGGCACGGGAACATGGCGCCCATGTACACACGCACACGCGCTGCGTCAGCGCACGACGCAGCAAGGGGTTGTGGCATATCCACCTGGAGCGTGCCGATGGCAGCCTGTTCTCGATTCGTGCCAAGGCGCTGGTCAACGCGGCCGGTCCGTGGGTAGCGCGCTTCATTCGTGACGACCTCAAGCAGCAATCGCCCTACGGCATTCGACTGATCCAGGGCAGCCACATCATCGTGCCAAAGCTGTTCGACGGTGAGCAGGCCTACATCCTGCAGAACGAAGATCGCCGTATCGTGTTCGCCATTCCCTACCTCGACCGCTTCACCCTGATCGGCACCACCGACCGTGAATACACCGGCGATCCTGCCACGGTCAGCATCAGCGACGAGGAAACCGATTACCTGCTGCAGGTGGTCAACGCCCATTTCCGCAAGTCGGTCAGCCGTGCAGACATCCTGCACAGCTACGCTGGCGTACGCCCGCTCTGCGATGACGAGTCGGACGAACCTTCGGCCATCACCCGCGACTACACCCTGTCGTTGTCGGCCCAGGGTGACGAACCGCCGCTGCTGTCGGTGTTCGGCGGCAAGCTGACCACCTACCGCAAGCTGGCGGAGTCGGCACTGGCGCAACTGGCGCCCTTCTTCCCCAATCTGGGTGCCCGCTGGACCGCCGAGGCACCGCTGCCCGGTGGCGAGCAGATGCAGAGCCGACAAAGCCTGGTCGACGCACTCTGTGCGCGTCATGGCTGGCTGGATACCGCCTTGGCCCGCCGCTGGGCCGCCAGCTATGGCAGCCGCACCTGGCAACTGCTCGACAAGGTCGAGAGCCTGGAGCAGATGGGCGAAGATTTCGGCCATGGCCTGTACGCCCGTGAGGTGGATTACCTGCGCCAGCACGAGTGGGCCACGGAAGTGGACGACGTTCTCTGGCGTCGCAGCAAGCTCGGCCTGTTCCTGTCTGTGACGCAGCGCAACAGGCTGCAGCGCTACATCACCCCTGAAGTGCATACCGCGGCGGTGGCTACATCTGCACCAGTTGCACATCTTGGCGGTGAGCTTGCAGATGCGGCAGTACGGCCGCCAGCAACGGCGCCTTGAACCGCTCCTGAAAGCGGTGAGCGAGCCCGGGGATCAGCCGCAGCTCGCTACCGCGCACATGCGCCGCCACGTGCACACCGTGCATGACCGGCAGCAGTGGATCGGCGGTGCCGTGCACCACCAGAGTCGGCACCTGCAGCCGATTGAGCAGATCGACTCGGCTGCTTTCGGCGAGAATCGCCAGCAACTGCCGCTCCACCCCGGCGGGATTGAAGGCACGGTCGTAGGCGACCTCGGCCTGGTGCAACAACATCGCGCGATCATCCACGACTGTCGGGCTGCCCAGCGCAGCCAGCAGATCGGCCTGCTGTTCCAGTGCCGCCTCACGACTGGGTGCATCGCGTCGCGACAACAACCGCAACAGTGCCGGGCTGGGCGCCGGCAATCCCTGGGCGCCGGAGCTGGTCATCACCAGGGTCAGGCTACGCACCCGCTGCGGCGCCATATCGGCCACATGCTGAGCGATCATGCCGCCCATGCTCGCGCCGAGCAGATGAAACTGACGAATGCCCAACGCATCCATCAGGCCCAGCGCATCGCCAGCCATGTCACGCAGTCCGTAAGGCGCGCCGACGGAGAGCCCGAGGCGATAGCGCAACACTTCATAGGCAAGGTTGGCGGTTGGCACCTCGGCGTTCCAGCGGCTCAGGCCCACATCGCGGTTGTCGAAGCGAATGACCCGAAAGCCTTGTTCGCACAACTGCTCGACCACGTCATCCGGCCAGTGGATCAGTTGCCCACCCAGGCCCATGACCAACAGCAGCGCCGGGTCGCCACTGCGCCCGATGCTCTGGTAAGCCAGGCTCACCTCGCCCAGCGATACGCGCTCGATGTCCGAACCGACCTTGCATGCTTCAGTCGCCAGGGACGACAGGCTGCATAGCAAGGCAGCCAGAAAAACCACGACGCGCATCATTCATTCCATAAGCGAGAAACCGGATAGCCGAGAAGTGTCGCAGTGATTGGCAAAAGCGCGCTGCCACACAATGGTGACAGTTTGATGAAATCCGCCAGGCGGGGTGATCGATGAATGACTCGACAGCGAGCCAGCCCTGAGGGACACTGCCTTCATGAAAGTCGCTCATCTTCCCAAGCGATCAGTTGAATATCTCGCAGGCCTGCCATGCTCGAAATCCGCCATTTGAAAACCCTCCACGCGCTGCGCGAGACCGACAGCCTGGTCGAGGCCGCCGAACGCCTGCACCTGACGCAGTCCGCACTGTCGCACCAGTTCAAGGAGCTGGAGGAGCGCCTGGGCATGCAGCTTTTCGTGCGCAAGACCAAACCGGTGCGGTTCACCAGCGCCGGCCTGCGCCTGCTGCAACTGTGCGATAACGTGCTGCCCCTGCTGCGCAGTGCCGAACGCGATCTGGCTCGGCTTGCCGGCGGCACTGCGGGTCGTCTGCACATGGCGATCGAATGCCACAGCTGCTTCCAGTGGCTGATGCCGACCATCGATCAGTTTCGCGATGCATGGCCCGAAGTGGAGCTGGATCTGGCTTCGGGGTTCTCCTTCGCGCCACTGCCCGCCCTGGCCCGCGGCGACCTCGACCTGGTAGTGACCTCCGACCCGCTGGAGCTGTCAGGCATCACCTACGTGCCGCTGTTCACCTATGAGGCGATGCTGGCGGTGGCCAACCAGCACGCACTGGCCAACCGGCCTTTCATCCGCCCCGAAGACCTGATCAAGGAAACCCTGATCACCTACCCGGTGGAACGGGATCGACTGGATATCTTCACCCGCTTTCTCGAGCCCGCCGATATCGAGCCCGCCCAGGTGCGCACCTCGGAACTGACGGTGATGATGATGCAACTGGTGGCCAGCGGCCGTGGCGTCTGCGGCCTGCCCAACTGGGCGCTGCACGAGTACAGCTCGCGTGGCTACGTGACCGCCAAGCGCCTGGGCGACAAGGGACTGTTCGCCACGCTTTACGCGGGCATCCGCACGGACATGCTCGACGCCCCCTTCATGCGTGACTTCCTGCTCACCGCCAAGGACACCTCCTTCGCCAACCTCGAAGGGGTGAGCGTCGCTCGGCAGTGATGACTCAGGCAGCGTCGAACTGCATCTCCGGCGGCTGGCGCCGAAAGCCTGCGGTCAGCCAGGCCAGGTAGGCGACGCCCAGTGCCAGCCAGCACAGGCCAAGGGTGATCGCCAGGTGATCCAGGCTGATCATCAGCCACAGCGTGGCGAACATGCCGAGCAGTGGAAACAGCAGGTACTGCAGCAGCGCCCTGGCACCGCGCCGGGCGCCGCCGATCCAGTAGTGAAAGATGACCGACAGGTTGACCAGCGAGAACGCCAGGAAAGCACCGAAGTTGATGAACGAGGTCGAGGTGGTCACGTCCAGTTTCAGCGCCAGCAAGGCCACCACCGCGCACAGCAGGATGCTTCCCAGCGGCGTTCCGAAGCGTTTGCTCAGGGTACCGAACAGGCGCTTGGGCAGCACGCCGTCACGGCCCATGGCGAACAGCAGACGCGAGGCACTGGCCTGAGCCGACAGGCCCGAGGTGAATTGGCCGACGATCAGGCCGATCAGGAATATCGACACGAACAGATCGCCGCCGATGTTGCGGGCGATTTCATAGGCGGCGGAATCGGTACTGGTGAACACGGCGCCAGGGTGAGCGAGCTGCACGAAGTAGGAGGTGACGATGAAGATCAGCCCGCCGAACAGGGTAATCAGCAGAATCGCTCTGGGAATGGTCTTCTGCGGATCGCGGGTTTCCTCGGTCAGCGTGCTGACCGCATCGAAGCCGAGAAACGAATAACAGGCGATGGCAGCGCCGCCCATCACCAGCGGCAGGCTGAAACTGCCGTCGAAGAACGGCTTCAGGCTCCACAGCGGTTTGCTGCCGTCCCCCGCCACGTAATGCACGCACAGGGCAACGAAGGCCACCAGCACCAGAAGCTGCACCACCATCAGCAGGCCGTTGACCGTCTTGGCCAGTTGCAGGCCCACCACGTTGATCAGTGACGTCACCACGATGAAGCCCAGCACCCAGATGGCCTGCGGCACCTCGGGAAACGCCGACCCCAGGTAGGCTGCGCCGATCAGCCAGATGGCCATGGGCAGAAACAGATAATCGAGCAGCACCGCCCAGCCGGCGAGAAAGCCCAGCTTGGCGTTGATCGACTTGCGCACGTAGGTGTAGGCGGAGCCGGCCACGGGAAAGGCCGCGGCCATTTTCGCGTAGCTCAGCGCGGTGAACAGCATGGCCAGTGTCGCGGCCAGGTAGGCGGCGGGCACTTGCCCACTGGTCACGTCGGCAAGAATGCCGAAGGTACCGAGCACGATGATCGGGGTCATGTAGGCGATGCCGAACAGCACCACCGAACCCAGTGACAGGGTACGTTTGAGATTGGCCATTACTGCTACTCCGAGATTATGATTTTTATGGCAGAGCCGAAGTCGGCGAACACAGCAGCGCTCACCGGGCGCTGGGCCCGGCGGCAACGCGGAGGTTGGCCTCCGTCTTAACGTGGAATCAGCAGTTCTCGGCGCCCGTCCGGGTAGTCGATTCGCTCACCGGGCAGGATCAGACGCCGCTCCTCGAGGTAGCGGTAATCGCTGCAGGCAGCCTGCCGCTGATCGAAGTCGAGCTCGACGATCTGCCGGCACTCTTCGCGACCCGCCTCGCACAGCAACTGGCCGAACGGATCGACCGCACTGCTGCCGCCAGCGAAGACCAGATCGCCATCGCCGCTGCCTACGCGATTGACCATCACCGCGAATGCCTGGTTTTCCATGGCGCGCGCCATGATCGCCGTGCGGTGGGTGGGACCGTAGGGATCCATGTTGCCGTTGGTGACGATGATCAGGTCGGCACCGAGCTGCGCCAGCGCCCGGGCGCTTTCCGGAAACTCGATGTCGAAACAGATCAGAATGCCGATCCGGATTCCCTGCCAGGGCACCGTCACGTAGCGGTCACCCGGCGTGAAGATGCCGCGGTCGGAGGACCACAGGTGGGTCTTGCGGTAGCGCATGGCGATCCCCGCCGGGGTGATCAGCAACGTGGTGTTGTAGAACACCCCCGCATCGTTTTCCGCCATGCCGATGGCCACCGAGACATTGCGCTCGCGAACCGCCTGCTGCACGGCCTGAATCGTCGGGCCATCGACTGGCTCGGCCAGTTCGGCGATGTTCAGCGCTGTCGGAAAGCCCATCAGATGAGTTTCCGAGAAAACCAGCAGATCGGTACCCTCGGCGCTGTCATCGATAGCCTGTAGAGCGCGACTCAGGTTGTAGGCGGTGTCGCCATCACGGCCGCGCATTTGTACGAGTTCGATCTTCATCTCGATATCCTGTTGTTTTGTCCCGGGCCGATAAAAAGCGTCAGAATCGACCGGGTATTTCCTTGCCTGGCAGGTCGGTGAACTGCCAATGCCGTACCCCGAGTATGGCGGCAAGGATCGGCGCCGGTAATCACGCGGGCGGGTTAACCCATTGGGGGTAGGAAGTGGGACTTTCGTTGCAGCACATCGCCTGGCACCAGTCGGTTGGCAAGCTCATCGAGGGGCTGGATCGCCCCGCCTTCTGGACGGCGCTGGTGCGCGTGCTGGAGCAGTACGTCGCGTTCGACAGCTGGGTGGTGCTGATCTTCAGCGACGCACGCCCCCAGGTTCTCGCCGAGTGCCCCGGGCTGGATGGTGGCCCCGATACGCTGTTCCTGGATTACCTCAAGGGCCTCTACCAGCTCGACCCGTTCTACATCGACAGCCGCGAACGCGCCGTGGGCGGCCTGCTGCACCTGGCTGACGTGGCACCGGAACGCTTCGAGCGAACCGACTACTACCAACGCTATTTCCGCCTCAACGTGGTGGTCGACGAAGTGCAGTTCAACGTTCCGCTGCAGGATGGCCGAACCTTGTGCCTGTCGCTGGGTGCGCGCCACCGTTTCAGCCCCGAGAACCTCGCCCTGCTTGGCCTGGTGCAACCCTGGGTAAGCGGCCTGATGCGCCAGCGCCTGGCCTTCGATCAGGACTTGCTGGGCAACAGCACGCACGGCCCGGCTCGCCCGCGACCTCAGGGCAGCGCCGGGCACTGGATGGAAAACACCCTGACGGCGCGGGAGCTGGATGTCGCCCGGCTGATGCTCAGTGGCTGCTCGGGCAAGGAGATCGCCCGCAAGCTGTCGATTTCGACGGAAACGGTCAAGGTGCACCGCAAGCACATCTACGCCAAACTGGGGATAAAGTCGCAATCCGAGCTGTTCGCCCTGTTCCTCCAGGCCCAGCAGGACTGACGTCATAGCCTCCACAACCGCGCCACGATTCAGTACACGCCAGGAAACGCTCATGAACATCGCCGACATCCCTTTTGGCATTACCGACTGGAGCCAGGTGGACGCCACCGAGCATCCCGGAGAAACCGGCGTGGCCCACTGGCGAACTCGCCAGTTCGGCACGTTGCGGGTGCGTATGGTCGACTATTCGCCCGGTTACCTGGCCGATCACTGGTGCAGCAAGGGCCATATCCTGCTGTGCCTCGAGGGCGAGCTGCACACCGAGCTGGAGGATGGCCGCCGCTTCGTGATGACCGCTGGCATGAGCTATCAGGTCGCCGATCAGGCGGAAGCGCACCGTAGCTCGACGAGCAGCGGCGCGCGGCTGTTCATCGTCGACTGACCCTGTTCGCTCGCCGGCACGGGTTACAGGCCGCGCGGCAGCGGCTATGCTGAAGAGCGTTTCCCAGCCACCGGAGCCCCCGATGACCTTTGCCCACAGCCTGCCGCTCGTTGCGGCAGTCGCCTTGCTGAGTGCCTGCGCGAGCCAGTCCAGAAGCGTTACCGTGCAGGAACAGAGGCAATGCCCGCTCGACCTGCACGCCGGCCAGCAGATGATCCTCACGCTGCCGAGCAACCCCACCACCGGGTATCGCTGGGTGGTCCGCGAGAATGCTGCCAGCGTCCTCAAGAGCCTCGGCCCGGAAGTCTACAGCGCGGCTGAGAACTCCGACCTGGTTGGCGGCGACGGTCACTCCACCTGGCGCTTCCAGGCGACCGAAAGCGGTGAAGCACAACTGCTGCTGACCTATGTGCAGCCCTGGGATGCCAGCGCCGAACCGGCCGACACCTTCGACTGCCGGGTTAGCGTTCGCTAGGAAGCCGCAGCCTGGGGAGCGCGGCGCGATGCCCAGGCTACGAAAATGGCCGTCGCAGTGCTGTAGTCGATCACCGGCGAGCGCGCGCCTACGGCAGCGATCCGACGAATGCCGCCGACAAGGTTTGGCTAATCGCCGGACTTGGCTAAAATGCGCGGCTTTCCAGCGCCGCGCAGACCGACCGTGACCAGACAGCCCGACCAACTTTTCGCCCAGCCACTGGACCAGGTGCCGGACTTCGTCTTCAACGAAGACGTGGCCCGTGTGTTCCCGGACATGATCAAGCGCTCGGTGCCCGGTTACCCGACCATCGTCGAGAACATCGGCGTGCTGGCCGGTCAGTTCGCCCAGCCGCACAGCGTGCTCTACGACCTGGGCAGCTCGCTGGGCGCCGTGACCCAGGCGCTGCGCCGTCACGTTCAGCTGGAAGACTGCCGGGTGGTCGCCGTGGACAACTCCAGCGCCATGGTCGAACGCTGCCGCGAGTACCTGCACGCTCAGGATTCGATGTTTCAGGAGCTTCTGCCGGTCGAGGTCATGGAGGCCGATATTCTCGCCATGGACTTCCAGGCGACCTCACTGGTCGCGCTGAACTTCACCTTGCAGTTCATCGAGCCGGCTCAGCGCCAGCCGCTACTGGCCCGTATCCGCCAGGCGTTGCTGCCTGGCGGCGCACTGATCCTGTCGGAAAAGCTGCGCTTCGAAGACGACCAGCAACATGCGCTGCTCACCGACCTGCATATCGCGTTCAAACGCGCCAATGGTTACAGCGAACTGGAAATCGCCCAGAAGCGCAGCGCCATCGAAAACGTCATGCTGCCTGACAGCCTCGAGCAACACCGCGAGCGGCTATTGGCAGCCGGTTTCAGCAAGGTGGTGCCCTGGTTCCAGTGCCTGAACTTCGCCTCCATGGTGGCCTTGCCATGATGCGCCGTATGGATCTCGATGCCCTGCAGGCACAACTCGCCGGCACTCCCTTGCAGGAATGGAGCGCCGACCTGCCGGGGCAGATCGACGCCAAACTGGCCATCGGTCATGGTGACCTGCAGCGTTGGTACGCCGCTGTCGAAGCGCTGCCGGCACTGGACATCGGGCAAATCGACCTGAGCGGGGATTTCAGGCTCGACGGTGCGCGCGACGAGACCACTCGTGTAGCCCTGGATACTGCCCTGCGTGGCCTGATCCCCTGGCGCAAGGGCCCCTTTCACCTGTTCGGCGTGCACGTGGATACCGAATGGCGTTCCGACTGGAAGTGGCAGCGGGTATCCCCGCATCTGGACCTGACCGGCAAACGCGTACTCGACGTCGGCTGCGGCAATGGCTACTACATGTGGCGGATGCTCGGCGATGGCGCCCGGAGCGTGGTCGGCATCGACCCCAACTGGCTGTTTCTCTGCCAGTTCCTGGCCATGAAAAATTACCTGCCAGAGATGCCAGCCTGGCATCTGCCCCTGGGCATCGAAGAACTGCCAGCAAAGCTGCAGGGCTTCGACACCGTGTTCTCCATGGGCGTGCTGTACCACCGGCGCTCGCCCATCGATCACCTGCTGGAACTCAAGGATTGCCTGCTCAAGGGCGGCGAACTGGTACTGGAGACGCTGGTGGTGGAAGGCGATGCTTATCAGGTGCTGGTTCCCGAAGACCGTTACGCGCAGATGCGCAACGTATGGTTCCTGCCCTCGGTACCGGCGCTGGAACTGTGGCTGCGCCGCGCCGGCTTCGTCGACGTGCGTTGCGTGGACGTCAGCGTCACCTCGATCGAGGAACAGCGCAGCACCGAGTGGATGCGCTACCAGTCGCTGCCCGAGTTCCTCGACCCGCTGGACCATCGCCGCACCATCGAAGGTCTACCGGCCCCGCGCCGCGCCGTGCTGGTCGCGCGCAAACCCTGACAGCAGCGTCAGCCAGCCACATCACCCTTGCGGCGCCATTCGGCCTGCCGCGCGGCGATCGTCGCGAGGGGCATTTGCGCCCCTGCGCTGACTCGCTCCTGGGCACTCCCCAAGCGCACCTGCCCGACGCTTTCGAGCCTCAGCAGGCGGCGCATCTTGCGCCTCCAGCACCAGGCGAAATACCAGTCGCCCAGCCACTGGATCAGCTCATTGGCGACAAGGCCCGACGACCTTGCCTGGGGGGTGCGCTGGGTATTGGCGACATGCCGCTCGTTCGACGTCATGACAACTCTCCTCGACAGCCTGAGGTCACCGGATATCGGTGACCGCTTGCTGACAGATTGAGTTGCGCCTAACGTTAAGACAAACGAGTAATACCTAATGACCGATTAAGAAAATATTAACGACCTTATGAACAACACGCTGCTCACCGACCTGCCCGCCGCACTGCCACTACTGGAAAGCGACGTGCTGAAGACGTTCGTCGGCATCGCCGAAAGCGGCAGCTTTACCCGCACCGCCGCCCAGGTATTCCGTACCACGGCGGCTGTCAGTCAGCAGATCAAGCGCCTGGAGGAAACCCTCGGGCGCACGCTGTTTCTCCGCGAAAGCCGCCGCGTGCGGCTGACCGCGGATGGCGAGATTCTGCTCGGCTACGCGCGGCGTCTGCTCAAGCTCAACGAGGAGGCGGTATCGCACTTTCTGGTTCCGAACCTGGCGGGCACCGTGCGTTTCGGCACGCCATTCGACATCGGCGTAGGCGCCCTCCCCGACCTGCTATCGCAGTTCGCCCTCAGCCACCCCGCAGTTCAGGTCGATGTATCGGTAGGTCGCAGCTGCGAGCTGATCGAGCGTCTGGATGCCGGAGAGCTGGACCTTACCTTGCTGAACACCGGCAACGGCGATGCCGACGACTCCCGAGGGGAGATCATCTGCAGCGAATCGCTGGTGTGGGCAGGCCGTGATGGCGGGCTGGCGGTCAAGCGCAACCCTCTACCCCTGGCCGTCGCCAGCCGCGGCTGCGCCTGGCGACGTGCAGCCATGGACGGCCTCGACAGGCTGGGGCGCAGCTACCGCATCGCCTACTCCAGCGAGCAGTGCGCTGGCCAGGAAGCGGCGCTGCTTGCCGACCTGGCCATCGCAGCCTTCCCGGCCAGCCTGGTCAAACCCCCGCTGCGCCGCCTCTCTCAACAGGAGCATGGGCTGCCACCGCTGGGCGACTATCACATCAAACTGCTGCGCGGCAGCAACCGTGGCGCGGCTGCCGAAGCACTGGCGGCACAGGTGGCAGTGGCCTACGGAGCAGGCCGCTAACGCGCCACTAGCGTGCTGCGGCACTCTCGATCAGTTGTTTCATTTCCCGCACCGCATCCTTGAAGCCAACGAACAGGGCATGGCTGACCAGAGCATGGCCGATGTTCAGTTCGTTGATGCCGGGGATCGCCGCCACCGGCTCGACATTGTGGTAGTGCAGACCATGACCGGCATTGACGACCAGCCCCAGCGAAACGCCCAGCGCAACACCCTCACGAATACGCTGCAGCTCGGCAGCGGCCTGCTGCGGATCATGCGCATCGGCATAGCGCCCGGTGTGCAGCTCGATGGCCGGAGCGCCGACGCGCTTGCTCGCCTCGATCTGCCGCGGATCGGCGTCGATGAACAGCGAAACTTCACTACCAGCGGCAGCCAGGCGCTGCACCGCTGCGGCGATTCGCGCCTCCTGGCCGGCCACGTCCAGACCACCTTCGGTCGTCAGTTCCTGCCGGGTTTCCGGCACCAGACAGACGTGCTCGGGACGGATTTCTTCAGCGAAATCGAGCATGAAGTCGGTCACGCCCATCTCGAAGTTCATGCGTGTCTGCAACACGTCCTTGAGCAGGCGCACATCGCGCTCCTGAATGTGCCGACGATCCTCGCGCAAGTGCACGGTGATGCCATCGGCACCGGCCTCCTCGGCGTCCAGCGCCGCCTTGACGGGGTCGGGATAGCGCGTACCGCGCGCCTGGCGCAGCGTAGCGACGTGGTCGATATTCACGCCCAGCAAAACACGATTGGCTTCAGTCACGGGTCGGCTCCTTGAGCGTCATGAACAATTCGCGGCTGACCAGAGGTCGACCGCCCAGATGAGGGGCCAGCGCCTGGCGCATCAGGCGCTTGGCAGCTGCCAACGCACCCGGTGCGGTCCAGTCCGCCTCGGCCATGGCCAGCAGCTCGCTGCCGAGGAAGGCGCCAGGCTGCCAATGGCCGATTGGCAGCAGACCACTGTCGGATTGCAGTCGATACAGCCCGGTGGCGACCACGGGATCGCCCTGTATATCGCTGTCGAGGGCGAAACCATAGCCGAGTTCGTCCAGCAGGCGCCATTCGAAGGCGCGCAACAGCGGCTCCAGCGCGCGCCCCTGGGCCAGTGCCAGAACGGTCAGGGCGTACTGCTCGAAAATGATCGGATGGGGGTCCTCGGCCGGCAGCACGCGGATCAGCAGTTCGTTCAGATACAGGCCGCTGAACAGCGCATCGCCCGAGAGCAGATTGGGAATACCCGCCGCCTCCAGACGGCCGACGTTCTTCAGCTCACCGCGGCCACGGGTTTCCAGTTCCAGAGGTATGAACGGCCTGGCCAGACTGCCGGCCTTGCCCCGCGCACCGCGCAATACGGCACGCAAACGTCCCTGGGGCGTGAGGAAGTCGACCAGCGCACTGCTTTCACGGTACGCACGGCTGTGCAGGACATAGGCGGGCTGGCTGAGCGCAAGCATGCTGAATCACTCGCTGTCGGTGCCAGCCGCGAGGCGGCGGATGCCGGGTCAGATATTGTCGTAGCCCAGGGAACGCAGCGCACGCTCGTCGTCGGACCAGCCGCTTTTGACCTTGACCCAGAGATTGAGCATGACCTTGGTGTCGAACATCGACTCCATGTCCTTGCGTGCTTCCTGGCCGATGCGCTTGATGCGCTCGCCCTTCTCGCCAATGATGATTTTCTTCTGCCCGTCACGCTCGACCAGAATCAGCGCATGGATGTGCATGATCCGTCCCTCGCGCTTGAACTCTTCGATTTCCACGGTGATCTGGTAAGGCAGCTCGGCGCCCAGCTGGCGCATGATCTTCTCGCGTACCAGCTCGGCAGCGAAGAAGCGCCCGGAGCGATCGGTGATCTGGTCTTCCGGAAAGAAGTGCACGCCTTCTGGCAGACGATCACCGACGAGCTTTTCCAGGGAATCCAGGTTGTGCCCCTGCTGCGCGGATACCGGCACGATTTCGGCATTCGGCAACTGCTCGGCCAGCCACTTCAGGTGCGGCATCAGATCGGCCTTGTCATCCAGGCGGTCGGTCTTGTTGACCGCCAGGATCACCGGGCCCTCGACGTACTGGATGCGCTCGAGCACCATCTGGTCTTCATCGGTCCAGCGCGTGCGGTCGACCACGAAGATCACCACGTCGACGTCCTTGAGGGCCGACGAGGCGTTCTTGTTCATGTAGCGGTTGAGCGCTTTCTCGTTGTTCTTGTGCAGGCCGGGCGTGTCGACGTAGATGGCCTGTACGTCACCCTCGGTCTTGATGCCGAGCATGTTGTGGCGAGTGGTCTGCGGCTTGCGCGAGGTAATCGCCAGCTTCTGACCGAGGATGTGATTGAGCAAGGTCGACTTGCCCACGTTGGGCCGGCCGACGATGGCGACGTAGCCACAGCGTGTTACAGGCGAATCAGTCATTGCCGTTCTCCACACCCAGAGCGATCAGCGCTGCCGTCGCCGCTACCTGTTCGGCAATACGGCGGCTGGCACCTTGGCCCAGGGTCTTGTCATTGAGTAGATTGACCTGACATTCGACCACGAATGTCCGGCAATGGGGCTCGCCCTGAATGTCGACCACCTCGTAACGCGGCAGCTCGCAGGCACGTGACTGCAGGAATTCCTGCAGACGCGTCTTGGGGTCCTTGTTGGTGTCGACCAGGGTCAGGCCATCCAGCTCGTTGGTCAACCAGGCCAGTACGCGCTCGCGGGCAACGTCCATGCCGGCATCCAGATAAATGGCACCGATCAGGGCCTCGAGCGCGTCGGCGAGGATGGAGTCGCGGCGGAAGCCACCACTCTTCAGCTCACCGGAGCCCAGACGCAGGTATTCGCCCAGGTCGAAACCACGGGCCAGTATGGCCAGGGTCTCGCCCTTCACCAGACGCGCACGCAGCCGCGAAAGCTGCCCTTCACGGGCCTGGGGGAAACGCTCGTAGAGCGCTTCACCGGCAACGAAATTGAGGATTGCATCACCGAGGAACTCCAGACGCTCGTTATTGCGACCGGCGAAACTACGGTGGGTCAGCGCCAGGATCATCAGATCCTGGTCCTTGAAGCTATGCCCGAGCTGGCGCTCGAGGCGGGTCAACGAAACACTCACGGCATTCGCACACGGAATTCTTTATCGAAATTAACCACCAGATCGATGTTCTCGATCAGCGATTCGCGTTTTTCATACTTCAGGTGGGCGAGAAACTCATTGTTGACGATTGTCACCTTGAGGACGTCCTGCGGGTTCAGGTCACGAATACTGTTGACCGTCATGCCGCGGCTGACGTGGGCATAGAAATCACCCACGGTTCTGACGTCCTGCAACTTGTCGGTTTCCACCGAGGTGATGATCTTTTCCATCGACATGTAGTCGAGGTAGTGCGGAACCACCTTGAACGCAGTGCTGGCGAGAAACGCCACCACAGCGAGCACAACCAGCCAACTCACAATCGACAGACCTTGCTGCGAGCGTGCGAATTTCATGTTCTTCCCCAATATCTAGATAGTTCCAGTCATGCGCGTCAGGCGCATGAGAAGACTATAGATAGCTGGCGGCGCCGTATTGAACAGCGCCGCAAATTTTCATCAGATCAGTGAATGAGCCCAACGCGGGAGAAGTTCGGCAGACTCTTGAACTTCGGATCCGGCCAGCTCATCCAGATGGCGAACGCCTTGCCGACGATGTTGCGATCCGGAACCATGCCCAGTACATCCTTGGGAATGCTCGGGTCGTTCCAGTAGCGGCTGTCGTTGGAGTTGTCGCGGTTGTCGCCCATCATGAAGTAGTGCCCCTCGGGAATCGTCCACTCCTTGCCTGGCTCGGCACGGTAGCGGCTCATTTCCTTGCGGATGCGGTGTTCCACTTCACCCAGATGCTCGCTGTACAGCGTGGCGCTGCCCAGGCTGCCCGGCTCTTCGCCGATCAGTTGCTCGGCGACCGGCTTGCCATTGACGAACAGGCGTTTCTCGCTGCTATAGCGCACATGATCGCCCGGTAGACCGATCACGCGCTTGATGTAGTTGACGTTGGGGTCGCTCGGATAGCGGAACACCATGACGTCGCCGCGCTGCGGGTCACCCACTTCGATCACCTTGGTGTCCAGCACCGGCAGGCGAATGCCGTAGGCGAACTTGTTGACCAGGATGAAATCGCCGACCTCGAGGGTCGGAATCATCGAGCCGGACGGGATCTGAAACGGCTCGACCAAGAAGGAGCGCAGCACCAGCACGATGGCCAGTACCGGAAAGAACGACTTGCCGTATTCGACCAGCAACGGCTCCTTGTTGAGTTTCTCGACCACTGCCTCGTCGGCTTGCTCGACCTTGCCCTGATAGCTGGCGATCGCCGCGCGACGCCGGGGCGCCAGAAAGACCAGATCGAACAGAGCCAGAGCGCCGCACACGGCGACGGCGATGACCAGCAACAGCGGAAAATTAAATGACATAGGCCCTAACTATCCAACTTGAGTACAGCAAGGAAGGCTTCCTGCGGAATTTCCACGTTGCCGACCTGCTTCATGCGCTTCTTACCGGCCTTCTGTTTTTCCAACAGCTTGCGCTTACGACTCACGTCACCGCCGTAGCACTTGGCCAGAACGTTCTTTCTCAATGCCTTGACAGTGGTACGCGCGACGATCTGCCCGCCAATGGCGGCCTGGATGGCAACGTCGAACATCTGCCGAGGGATCAGCTCTTTCATCTTCTCGGTCAACTGACGCCCTTTGTAGTGGGCGTTGTCACGGTGCACGATCAGCGCCAGGGCGTCGACCTTGTCGCCGTTGATCAACACGTCCAGTTTGACCAGATTGGCCGACTGGTAGCGGTCGAAATGGTAATCCAGCGAGGCGTAACCACGGCTGGTGGACTTCAGACGATCGAAGAAATCGAGCACCACTTCGTTCATCGGCAGGTCGTAGCGGACCTGAACCTGGGTACCGAGGAACTGCATGTCGCGCTGAACGCCACGCTTCTCGATACACAGGGTGATGACGTTACCCAGGTGTTCCTGCGGCACCAGAATGGTCGCAGCAACGATCGGCTCGCGGAAATCCTCCACCGAGGAAACATCCGGCAGCTTGGACGGGTTGTCGACGTAAATCGTTTCACCGGTCTTGAGCACCACCTCGAAAATAACGCTCGGTGCGGTGGTGATCAGGTCCAGGTCGTACTCGCGTTCGAGGCGCTCCTGGATGATTTCCATGTGCAGCATGCCGAGGAAGCCACAACGGAAGCCGAAGCCCAGGGCGTCGGAGCTCTCCGGCAGGTACTGCAATGACGAGTCGTTGAGAGTCAGCTTCTGCAGTGCATCGCGGAAGTCCTCGAAGTCATCGGAGCTGACCGGGAACAGTCCGGCGTAGACCTGTGGCTGGATACGCTTGAAACCCGCCAGCACTTCGACGTCGGGCGTCGAGCTGAGGGTCAGGGTATCGCCCACCGGTGCGCCGTGAATGTCCTTGATGCTGGCGATGATGAAGCCCACTTCACCGGCCTTGAGATCCGCGGTCGCGGTGTGCTTGGGATTGAACACCCCCACGCTGTCGACCAGGTGCACCTTGCCCGTGGACTTGACCAGAATCTTGTCGCCCTTCTTCACCCGGCCGTGACGTACACGCACCAGGGAAACGACGCCCAGGTAGTTGTCGAACCAGGAGTCGATGATCAGCGCTTGCAGCGGCGCGTCGATCTCACCGGTCGGCGCCGGGATGGTGTGCACCAGGCGCTCGAGCACTTCGTCGACGCCCATGCCGCTCTTGGCGCTACAGGCAACGGCGTCGGTGGCGTCGATACCGATGATCTTCTCGATCTCTTCCTTGACGCGATCCGGGTCGGCCTGGGGCAGATCCATCTTGTTCAGCACGGGCATGACTTCCAGCCCCTGCTCGATGGCGGTGTAGCAGTTGGCGACCGACTGCGCCTCGACACCCTGACCCGCATCGACGACCAGCAACGCGCCTTCACAGGCAGCCAGCGAGCGGCTCACCTCATAGGTGAAGTCGACGTGCCCTGGCGTATCGATGAAGTTCAGCTGATAGGTAATGCCGTCCTGCGCCTTGTAGTACAGGGTGACGCTGTGGGCCTTGATGGTGATGCCGCGCTCGCGCTCCAGGTCCATGGAGTCGAGAACCTGAGCCTCCATCTCGCGCGCGGTCAGACCGCCGCACATCTGGATGAACCGGTCAGCCAGTGTCGACTTGCCGTGGTCAATGTGGGCAATGATGGAAAAATTGCGGATATGACTCAGGTCACTCACAGGACAACACTCGAAAAAGGCCGCAGGCGACTGCCCGCCGAAAATAGCCGCGAAGTTTAACCGAGTGCTTGCCCCTACGTCACGTCAGGACAAGCGCATGAAGGCGCTATTTAGCCTCGGGAGCACTCGCGGAAACAAAAAATCGCTGCGCACGGACATGAAAAAGGGGCGATTTTCATCACCCCTTCCTGATCATCAACCAGAGCGACTGTTCAGCCTGGCCTACTCGGCCAGCTTGAAGGTGATGAAGCTGGCCCGGCCCTGACGCAACACGCGCATGGAGACCGAACGGTTCTTGGGCAGCGACTGAGCCACCTCGGTGAAGTTCTTCGCCGACCCGATAGCCTGATTGTTCAGGTGAGTGATCACGTCACCAGGACGCAGACCGATCAGTGCTGCAGGACCGTCCTGCACTTCGCGAATGACCACACCGCCTTTCAGATCCAGAGCCTTCTTCTGCTCTTCGGTCAGCTCGGCGACGCTCACGCCCAGGCGGTTGCTGCTGCGCTCCACGCCTGGGGTAGCGCTTTCGGTAGCTTCATCGCCATCATCGGCGGGCATGGTACCGACGGCCAGCTTCAGGGTCTTGCGCGCACCTTCGCGGACGATCTCCAGATTGGCCTTGGTGCCTGGCTTCAATGCACCCACCAGATGAGGCAGATCGGCAGACATGATGATCGGCTTGCCGTCCAGGCTGAGGATCACATCCCCGACCTGCAAACCGCCCTTGGCGGCTGGGCCGTCTTCAAGCACCTGAGCGACCAGCGCACCGGCCGGTTTCTCCAGACCGAAGGACTCGGCGAGATCCTTGTTCACTTCCTGGATGACCACCCCCAGCCAGCCGCGACTGACCTTGCCACTGGCCTTCAGCTGGTCGGCCACATCCATCGCCACGCTCATCGGAATGGCGAAGGACAGCCCCATGAAACCACCGGAGCGGGTAAAGATCTGCGAATTGATACCCACCACCTCGCCATCCAGATTGAACAGCGGGCCACCCGAATTGCCGGGATTGATCGCCACGTCGGTCTGGATGAACGGCACATAGCTCTCGTTGGGCAGGCTGCGACCCTTGGCACTGACGATACCGGCGGTCACCGAATGATCGAAGCCGAACGGAGAACCGATGGCCAGCACCCACTCACCGACCTTGAGGTTGTCGGAGTTACCGAGCTTCACGGTAGGCAGGTCGTTGGCCTCCACCTTGAGCAGAGCGACGTCGCTGCGCGGATCGGTACCGATCAGCTTGGCCTCCAGCTCACTGCGGTCGGACAAACGCACGATGATTTCATCGGCATCGGCGACCACATGGTTGTTGGTCAGGATGTAGCCATCCTTGGAAATGATGAAACCCGAGCCCAATGACTGAGCCTCACGCTGACGACCACCGCCACCGGGCGAACGAGGCTGCTGGGGAATGCTGCGCTCGAAGAACTCGCGAAACATTGGCGGCAGACCTTCCAGATCCGGAACGGACAACCCGCCACTGCTGGCAACGGCGTTCGGCACTTTCTGCCGGGTGCTGATATTGACCACGGCGGGCGAAGCGGCTTCGACGAGTGGCGTGAAGTCCGGCAACTGCGCATGCGCGGCAATGGACTGCCCCATCATGAACACCGCGAATAGCGCGGCCGCATAGGTTTTCAGGCTAGGCATTGACATTACAGATTCTTCCCCATCCAGAACAAACGAGCCCCCCTGCGGGGGCCATCGGTAAAACAGAACATGACGATACAGCGGCAAAATCGTCCGAGATCGTTATCACCGACCCTTACGGAGTTGCATGCACATCGTCAGCGCGCATCGACATGGCGACGCGCTCCGCCGTTCCAAGTGGAATTTCTCCCACGACCGTAACCATGACATCTCCATCATCAGTTGTCAGGCGTCGCGAAACGGCCACGGTTGGGCCCAATTGGCTACGCGCATCGGCGACCGTGGCGTCATGCAGAGGTTCGAGGAACACGGAAAAACGCGCCAGCCCGTCATCGTAGATCAGGCAGTCGACGTTATCTGTGGAGGCGGGGCTTCGACGTTGAGTGACAGCGCTGAGGCTGAAACCAGGCGGAACCCAGTCGGAGCGCCAGAGTTCTGGCCGCTTCTTGTCGGCTTTGACGAGGCGTACAGGTGCGCAATCAGCTGAGGGCTGCAGCACCTTGGCGGGTTGCGCTTGCGCGGTATCGAGCTGGGTGAACTGGAAGCGCTCGAGCAACACGCCCTTATCGCTGACCAGCAACGACTTCAGGGGCAGACCCGTTTCACGATCCAGATGCAGCTCCACGCCATATCGGTACTGATCACGCGGCAATAACCCGAGAACCACCGCAGGACGCCCCGCGACACGCGATTCACCCGTCACCCGCATCTCATACCACTCACCCAACTGTTCGGTGTTCAGGTCATGGCTCGGCCAGGCCTGGTCATCGACCAGCTCTGCGGATGAAGAGCCACTGGCGCACTGCGCCTGGCCATTGACCCGAAGCACTTCCTCAGGGGCACCATCGAGCTGCAACAGCCGCTCGCGCACACCTCCACCCGGCTCGACCTGACGCCAGATGCTGTGGGTTGAGAGAGTGCCGTTGCGTTCGTAAACGAAGGTGCCCTGAAAGCTTTGGCTGCTTTCGGCCTTGTTAAGCCTTTGCAACCAGTCCTGAGCGTCGGCAGCTATGGCGGGGATTGCCAATAGGCTGCCGAGCACCAGGGAAGTAGCGGGAATGAAGCGCATGCGCGTCCTTCTTAACGCTCTTCTACACTCGCGGACCGGGCGAACGGCAGTGCGTTCTCGGTAGCGCCAGGAGCGGACTGCTGAGCATGCTGACGCAGGTACTCGGGCAGACGCTGCTCATGCCAGCCTTCGCCTTCTGCAGAGACGGTTTCCACGCTCGGCTGTTCATCCGAAGTGTTGAAACCCGCCAGAATCGCTGGCCCTTGAGCCTGCGGCAGAGCGATGGATGGCTGAGTCTGCTGCTGAGCCAGCTGGGCTCCTGCAACATCGTCCTGATTGTAGAAGCGTACACCGGCCAGCACTGCTACGGTTACGGTAGCTGCAACAGCTACACGACCGAGGCTGCGCCAAGGGCCACGTACGACCTTCTTGTCTTCCTGCATCACTGGCGTGACATCGTTTTCCAGGGCAGCGGAAACGGCTGCGGCGATGTCCAGACGTGGCACAAGAAGATCTTTGTGCATCACGGCACGGGCGACCTGGTAACGCGACCAGGTAGCACGCAACTCGGCATCGTCGCTCGCACCGAGCACACGCCGAAGTTCAAGTTCATCCGCTTCGTTATCCATCACCGCGGACAGCGATTCCTGCAGGGCTTCACGACTCATAGCGGTTCCTCTCTTGGCTGTCGCCGCTGTCTCAGGCTTCCTGCAACAGCGGTTGCAGGGACTTGTCGATGGCTTCACGCGCCCGAAAGATTCGCGAACGCACGGTGCCAACAGGACATTGCATGACGCTCGCAATGTCTTCGTAACTCAGACCATCAAATTCACGTAACGTTAGCGCCGTTCGTAAATCTTCTGGCAGTTGCTGGATGCTCCGATGCACGGTTGCCTCGATTTCATCCCTCAACAACGCACGCTCGGGAGACTCGATGTCCTTGAGGGCATGATCGCCGTCGTAGAACTCTGCATCCTCTGCGCTTACATCGTTATCCGGTGGTCGCCGACCGCGAGACACCAGATGATTCTTCGCCGTGTTGATGGCGATGCGGTACAGCCATGTATAGAACGCACTGTCACCGCGAAAGTTTCCCAGCGCTCGATAAGCTTTTACAAAAGCTTCCTGCGCCACATCCTGAGCTTCATGGGTGTCGTGCACGAACCGCACGATCAACCCGAGAATCTTGTGCTGGTACTTCAGCACCAACAGATCAAACGCTCGCTTGTCACCGCGCTGAACGCGCTCGACCAGCTGCTGATCCTCTTCCTGGGTTAGCATGAATACTCCTCGTTGAGCTCGTAGGAGATCTGCGTCTGCCAGAGGATCGATCTGCAAAAATAGACTCGAGCCATGTGCAAAAGTTCTCCCCCTCCGAACAAGCTTCCCGCAAAACATTTTCTGGTTTTGCACGAAACAGCGCACCAGAGCTATGTCCCTGCTGCGCGAATAGTCTTAGATCGCCTGACTGTCGAAACGAACCCCGCTGACGCGACCTTCATTCGCTCGAGCCACCAGACATAATCCCTCTCCGGGGCGACTCCGCTATAGAACCTTGACTACTAAAAAAGTTCATCCTGGCCATAGAGGAGCATATGAAGCTCCAGCACCACTTTACGACAGACAACCTTGGCAGGCACATCGCCAGCTCGCAACGATACACCTTCTGCTCGAGACAACCCACCGGACTGGCTATTGTGCCGCTGCCCCCCTCTATATACTAGTGGGCGGCACCCAGCGGATTACTCGAATAATGAGCCAACATTTCCAGCACGACGTCCTGGTCATCGGCAGCGGCGCCGCTGGCCTGACCCTGGCCCTGACGCTCCCCGAACACCTGAGCATCGCCGTACTGAGCAAGGGTGAGCTGGCCAATGGCTCGACGTACTGGGCGCAAGGTGGCGTGGCAGCGGTGCTGGACGGCAGCGACACGGTCGACTCGCATGTAGACGACACCTTGAATGCCGGCGGCGGCCTGTGCCGTGAAGACGCCGTGCGCTTCACCGTCGAGCACAGCCGCGAGGCCATCCAGTGGCTGATCGATCAGGGCGTGCCCTTCACCCGCGACGATGAACACGATCGCGAGGACGGCGGTTTCGAGTTCCACCTGACCCGCGAAGGTGGCCATAGCCATCGACGGATCATCCATGCGGCCGATGCAACCGGCGCTGCGATCTTCAATACCCTGCTCGAACGTACCCGCCAGCGCAGCAATGTCGAGCTGCTCGAGCAGCGCGTCGCCGTGGACCTGATCACCGAACGCAAGCTCGGTCGCGAGGGCCAGCGCTGCCTGGGCGCTTACGTGCTGGACAGACGCAACGGCGAAGTGGACACCCATCACGCGCGTTTCGTCATTCTTGCCACGGGCGGCGCAGCCAAGGTCTACCTCTACACCAGCAACCCGGACGGCGCCTGCGGTGACGGCATCGCCATGGCTTGGCGCGCCGGCTGCCGGGTCGGCAATCTGGAATTCAACCAGTTCCACCCAACTTGCCTCTATCACCCCCAGGCCAAGAGCTTTCTGATCACCGAGGCACTGCGCGGCGAAGGCGCCCTGCTGCGCCTGCCCAATGGCGAGCGCTTCATGCCGCGCTTCGACCCACGCGAAGAGCTGGCACCGCGAGATATCGTCGCCCGCGCCATCGACCATGAAATGAAGCGCCTGGGCGTCGACTGCGTTTACCTGGACATCAGCCACAAGCCCGCGGACTTCGTCAAAAGCCACTTTCCGACCGTTCATCAGCGCTGCCTGGAGTTCGGCATCGACATCACCCGGCAGGCGATTCCCGTGGTACCTGCGGCGCATTACACCTGCGGCGGCGTGCTCGTCGATCAGGCAGGGCGTAGCGATGTGCCCGGCCTGTATGCCATTGGTGAAACCAGCTTCACCGGCCTGCACGGGGCCAATCGCATGGCCAGCAACTCCCTGCTCGAATGCTTCGTCTATGCGCGCTCGGCAGCCGCCGACATCGTCGCCAATCTGGATCAGGTGCAGATGCCTGCGGAGCTGCCCTCCTGGGACGCCAGCCAGGTCACCGACTCGGATGAAGACGTAATCATCGCCCACAACTGGGACGAGCTGCGGCGTTTCATGTGGGACTACGTCGGCATCGTGCGGACCACCAAGCGCCTGCAGCGCGCCCAGCATCGCGTACGCCTGCTGCTCGACGAAATCGACGAGTTCTACAGCAACTACAAGGTCAGTCGGGATCTGATCGAACTGCGCAACCTGGCACAGGTGGCCGAGTTGATGATTCTCTCGGCCATGGAGCGCAAGGAATCTCGAGGCCTGCACTACACGCTGGACTATCCGGACCTGCTGGCGCAGGCGCGGGACACTATTCTGCGACCCGCCAACGCTGACGGCTGAACTTCAGGTGCACCCGCAAACGCCGGTGGGCGTCGTGGGGCATGCTGTCGGCAAGCAGGCAAAGGCTGCGGACCCGGTACTCGCCAGGCAGGCGGAACCGCACGATCACCAGCCACGGCAGCGCGACACTGTCGGGTAGCAAGGTGACAGGCAGCCAGTCACCCGCCTCGCGGCGAGCCTGCCAGCCCAGATCATCATGACGCAGCCCGCAAAAGACAGCGGGGCTGCTCAGCAATACGTGCCGCGGCAGAACCCAGGCGGCGTGGGCGGCGAGCAGTAGCAGCGCCGAAATTCGCGCCCAGAGCGGGATATCGATCAGTAGAAGGGTCAGCAGCGCCAGCGCCTGGGCGCATAGGTAGACTTCCAGCAACCGCCGCGACGGCTGCCAGTGACACTCGAAGCGCTTACTTGGGCTGGACACGGTCCAGGATCATGCGAACGATGTAGCGCAGATCCGCGTCTTCGGGCTCGCCGCGCTGCATGAACCAGCCGAACATGTCCTGATCCTCGCACTCGAGCAGCTTGCGGTAGCGAGCGCGATCCTCGTCGTTGAGCGTCGCGTACACCTCGCGCACGAAGGGCACCAGCAACACGTCCAGTTCGAGCATCCCGCGTCGGCTGTGCCAGAAGAGGCGATTGAGTTCAGTGGCGTCGACCATGGGGCTGCTCCTGGAAAAGGGCCGGCAGTATAACAAGAGCTGCAAGCGTGCGCGGCCGTCACAGGTGCAGGTCGAGCGCAGTGCCAGACTCATGACCTGCCGTCGGCCAGCGTTTTTTCCCACCGAAGCCTGTAGCTTGAGGCTCGCCGCTGCTCTTATCATGGCAACCTCATTCTCTGCCTGCGATTCTCTCGACCATGGCCGATAGCGCTTTCTTCTGCCCACTCACCCATGAAGGCATCCTCGCCGTGCGCGGCCCCGATGCCGGGAAATTCCTGCAGGGCCAGATCACCTGCAACATCAACTATCTGGGCGCCAGCGGCTCGAGCCTGGGCGCTCGCTGCACGCCAAAAGGGCGCATGCTCTCCAGCTTCCGTATCGTCAGCGTGGCCGAAGGCTTCCTGCTGGCCATGGATCGTGACCTGCTGGAGGCGCAACTCGCCGACCTGCAGAAATACGTGGTGTTTTCCAAGGCCAAGCTCGGCGATGAAAGCGAGGCCTGGGTTCGCTTCGGCCTGAGCGGTGGCGAAGGCGCGCTGCAGGCACTGGGCCTGGAGCTAGCTGCGGAAACCGACAGCGTCGCCAGTACCGAGAGCCTGCTGGCCATCCGCCTGAGCGATGGCCGTGCAGAACTCTGGACGCCGGCCGAGCAGGCTGAAGGCATTCGCCTGCAACTGAGTGAGCGACTGCCTCAGGGGACGCTCAACGACTGGCTGCTGGCGCAGATCCGTGCGGGTATCGGCCAGGTGACCGGCGCGACCCGCGAGCTGTTCATCCCGCAGATGATCAACCTGCAGGCAGTCGGCGGCGTCAGCTTCAAGAAGGGCTGCTACACCGGACAGGAAATCGTTGCCCGCATGCAGTACCTCGGCAAGCTCAAGCGGCGCCTCTATCGCCTGACCCTGAACACCGACCAGGCGCCGCAACCAGGCGCCGAACTGTTCTCCCCCGTACACCGCAGCTCGGTTGGCGAAGTGGTGCTGGCTGCGCCCAGCGCAACGGGCGTGGAATTGCTGGCCGTGCTGCAGGAGGATGCGGCCAACGATGGCAATATCCATCTCGGCACACCGGAAGGCCTGCCGCTCGACCTGCTGGACCTGCCGTACACGCTGGACAGCAACCGCGAGATCCAGCGCTGACGTACACTGCGCTCAGTCCGCCACCACTCTGCCGATAACGAGAATTTCATGAGCAAACTCGCCGAGAAAGTCCAACTGGATCTCACCAGGGCCATCGACAACGATGAGCTGGTTCTCCCGACCCTGCCCGAGGTCGCCCTGAAAGTTCGCGAGGCAGCGGAAGATCCCAACGTAGGCATCCCGGAGCTGAGCAAGGTCATCGGTAACGACGCGGCCCTGACTGCACGCATCATCAAGGTGGTGAACAGCCCATTGCTGCGCACCAACCGCGAAATCACCGACCTGCAGATGGCGATCGGCCGTCTCGGCATCAACTACACCTGCAACCTGGCCACCGGCCTGGCGATGGAGCAGATGTTCCAGGCCACCACCGACGTGGTCGACCGCAAGATGCGCGAAGTGTGGAACAAGAGCACCGAGATCGCCGGTATCTGCCACGTACTGAGCCGCCACTACACCCGCTTGATGCCGGATCAGGCGACCCTGGCCGGGCTGGTGCATCAGATTGGCGTGCTGCCGATCCTCACCTACGCCGAAGAGCACAGCGAGCTGCTGGCCGACTCGATCAGCCTCAACCATGTGATCGAGCAGATCCATCCGATCATCGGTGACAAGATCCTGCGCACCTGGGAATTCCCGGAAATGATCGCCTGTGTGCCCGGCCAGTACCTGAATTTCAGCCGCGACAGCGCCAAGGTCGACTATGTGGACCTGGTCCAGGTAGCCACCCTGCAAAGCTTCATCGGTACGCCACACCCCTACACGCAACTGGACTGGAATCGGATTCCGGCTTTCGCCAAATTGGGTATCAAGCCTGACATGGACCTTCATTCGGACGAAGATCTGTCCGCAGCCATGGACGCGGCCATGGCCATGCTGCAGTGACAGCCACGGGGCGAGCCAGTGCTCGCCCCTGCCCTGAAACGGCAGCGCTCTAATCCGCCTCGCTGTGAAACGCCACACGCACCAGCAAGCCCTGGGGGCTGGCCTGGTGCAAGCTGATGGCGGCACGATGGGCACGGCAGATTTCGCCAACGATGGCTAACCCGAGGCCAGCACCCAGCCCATGGGCCTGACGCCGATAGAAGCGTTCGAACACCCGCTCCCGATCCTCCTCGGGAATGCCCGGGCCATCATCCTCGACCTCCAGCACGCCCGACTCCAGTACGCGCAGGATCACGTTGCCGCCTGCCTTGGTGTAAGCCATGGCGTTGTCGACCAGATTGCACAGCAACTCGTTGAGCAGCGTCGGCTCGCCGCGGATCCAAACCGGCTGCTCGGCCTCCAGCGCCAGGGCGACCCCACGGGAATGAGCCAATGGCGCCAGGGCCATGCCCAGCTCGCGGGCCAGCTGGCTGAGGTCCAGACGCAGCGCGCCACCCTCGGCGATCGCTCGCGCACCACTTTCGATACGCGCCAGGGACAGTAACTGGTTAGCCAGATGCGTCAGGCGATCGGCATTCAGCGCGGCGTCTTCCAGCGTTGCGTGCCAGACCTCGGGCTGCTGGTCACGCAAGCCAAGTTCGACCCGGGCCTTGAGCGCCGCCAACGGTGTTCGCAATTCGTGGGACGCGTCGGCAATGAACTGCGACTGACGCTCGAACAGCCCGCGCAGGCGGTCATTGAACTGGTTCAGCGCATTGACCAGAGGGCGCAGTTCACGGGGCATGTCGCCGTCGGGCAGCGGGCGCAGATCGTCGCTGCTGCGCGCCGCCACCGTACGGCGCAGGCTTTCCAGCGGGCGCAGGCCGGCACTCACGGCAAGCCAGACCAGCAGCAGCGCACTCATCGACAGCAGGCCCATGCGCCACAACGTGCCGAACAACAGATCGCGGGTCATGCGCTCCCGGGCACCCTGGGTCTCCGCCACGCGAATCTCGGCGACGCCGCTATAGCCCGGCTCGCTCACCGGCTGCAGGAAGCTCACCACACGCACGCCCTGGCCGCGGTAATCACCGTCATAGAACTTGGCCAGGGCCGGATAATCATTGGTGCGCGGAGTATCCGGCGGCGCGGCGGGCAGGTCTTCGTAGCCCGACACCAGCTCCCCCTTGGGACCTAGCACCTGATAGTAGATACGTCCGGCACTGTCGTAAGCGAAGGTGTCGAGCGCGATGTAGGGCACGTTGGCACTCAACATCCCTTCCACGGCATAAAGGCCGTCGGAAATCGCCCGGGCAGATGCCAGCAGGGTGCGGTCATAGGCCGTGTCGGCGGCGTGCCGGGCACTCCAGTAGGCAGTCAGGCTACTGACCAGCAGAATCACCGTGAACAACAGAGCCAGGCGCCGGATAAGCCGGCCACGCAGGCTGCCTGGCCTATCCACTCGTGGCTTCCAGCAGGTAGCCGAGCCCACGGAAGGTGACGATGCGTACCGAGCCGCCCTCGAGCTTCTTGCGCAGACGGTGAACGTAGATTTCGATGGAATCGGCGCTGGCGTCCTCATCCAGACCGAAGACCTGCGAGGCCAGCTGCTCCTTGCTCATGACCCGCCCCGGTCGGGAGATCATCGCCTCGAGCACCGCCTGCTCGCGGGACGTCAGATTGAGGCTCTCCTCGAGCAGCGTGAAGCGCCGGGTATCCAGGTCATAGACCAGATCACCGCAGCGCAACTGCTGTTCACCACCCAGCATGCTGCGTCGCAGCAGGGCCTTGACCCTCGCCTCCAGCTCGCTCAATTCGAACGGTTTGGCCAGATAATCGTCGGCCCCCAGATTGAGGCCGTGCACCCGGTCCTTGACCTCGCCACGCGCGGTGAGCATCAGCACCGGAACGGTCTTGCCCCGCGCGCGCAGGCGCGCCAGCACCTCGAAACCGTCCATGCGCGGCAGCCCCACGTCGAGGATCGCCAAGGCGTATTCCTCGCTGCTCAGCGCCAAGTCCGCGGCCACGCCATCATGCAGAACATCCACTGTCCAACCGGCACTCTTGAGCGCCTGGGTAACGCTCGCCGCCAATTGCGGATGATCTTCGACCAGCAGAATTCGCACTGCAACCTCCACACCGAACCATGACTGACCGCCATGTGTGGCAAGAGTTTACCGTTCGCGCGCGAACTTGGCAGTTACGGCGTGCGACAGCGGCACACAGGCAACAACTTTCACCGCTGAAAGGTTGGTGAAAGGTTGCACTTCTAGGATCACCGCAGAGCGGCCAGATCCGCTCATAGAACGACCTGCACAGTGGTGTGCGGTCGTGACAAAAATAACAATGGAGTTACCACGCATGCCGACCGCCCCCCGTCAGGCTATTTCGTCGTTGAGCCTGCTCAGCCTCGCACTGCCAACCGCCCTGCTCGCCCCCATGGCTCACGCCGCCTTCATCGAAGACAGCTCCGCCAGCCTGACCACTACCAATATCTACCTGAACCGTGATTTCCGCGAAGGCACCGGCCAGAACAAGCGCGAAGAATGGGGTCAGGGTTTCCTGCTCGACCTGCGTTCCGGCTTCACCGAAGGCACCGTCGGTGTCGGTGTCGATGCAATGGGCATGCTCGGCGTCAAGCTGGACTCAGGCGGCGGCCGCACCGGCACCGACCTGCTTCCGGTTCAGGACGACGGCGGCACGCCGGATGAGTTCTCCCGCCTGGGCCTGACCGCCAAGGTCAAGGTCTCCGAAACCGAGCTACGCTATGGTTCGCACATTCCCGAGCTGCCCGTGGTCAAGGCCAGCGACAGCCGCCTGCTGCCACAGGTGTTCGAAGGTGGCCTGCTCACCTCCTCCGAACTGGACGGCCTGACCTTCACGGGCGGGCGCCTGGACAAGGTCATCGACCGCGCTTCCACCAACTCCGAAGACATCGTGCTCAACAGCAAGAACGGGCGCTATGCAGGCAACATCACGGCCGATCATCTGGATCTGGCCGGTTTCGATTACACCTTCACCAAAGGCGTGACGGGTCGCTACTACTTCGCCGACCTGGACGATATCTATCGCCAGCATTTCTTCGGCCTGCAAACCAGCCACGCGCTGGGCGGCGGTACTCTGTCCTCCGATCTGCGCCTGACGCTGAGCGATGACAGCGGCGCCGCCAAGGCCGGCAAGGTCGACAACCGCGCCCTCAACGGCATGGTCAGCTATGCCATCAGCGGCCACAAGTTCGGCCTGGGCTATCAGGACATGAGCGGCGACACCGGCTTCGCCTACATCGATGGCAGTGACCCGTTCCTGGTCAACTTCGTGCAGATCAACGATTTCGCCAACGCCGACGAGCGCTCCTGGCAGGCGCGCTACGACTTCGACTTCGCCAAGGTCGGCATTCCGGGCCTGAGCTTCATGACCCGCTACATCAGCGGTGACGATGCCAAGATCACTGGCAGCGACCAGACCGGCGGCGAATGGGAGCGCAACACCGAAATCAAGTACGTGGTGCAGAGCGGCGCCCTGAAAGACGTCTATGTACGTCTGCGCAATGCCAGCTTCCGCTCCGATTTCGCCCGGGATGCGGACGAAAATCGAATCATCGTCGGCTACACCATGCCGATTTGGTAACTCAAAATAAAAACCAGAGGGATCTTTCATGAAAACTACGTTCACCCGTATAGCCCTTACAGCCGCCTGCATGGCCTTCGCCGGCCCCTTGCTGGCCGATGAGCCGCGCCGCCCCGAGTGCATCGCACCGGCGGCGCCTGGCGGTGGCTTCGACCTGACCTGCAAACTGGCGCAAAGCGCCCTGGTGGAAAGCAAGCTGCTGAAGTCGCCGATGCGTGTGACCTACATGCCTGGCGGCGTGGGTGCAGTGGCCTACAACGCAGTGGTTGCTCAGCGCCCTGCCGATGCGGGCACCATCACGGCCTTCTCCAGCGGTTCGCTGCTCAACCTGGCTCAAGGCAAGTTCGGCCGTTTCGACGAAAACGCCGTGAAGTGGCTGGCCGGTGTCGGCACCAGCTACGGCGCCCTGGCGGTACGCAAGGACTCGCCGTACAAGACCCTGGACGATCTGGTCAAGGCGCTCAAGGACAACCCGGGCAAGGTCGTCATCGGTTCCGGCGGCACAGTGGGCAGCCAGGACTGGATGCAGACCGCACTGATCGCCCGCGCAGCTGGCATCGACCCACGCGAGCTGCGCTACGTGGCGATGGAAGGTGGTGGCGAGCTGGCCACCGCATTGCTCGGCGGCCACATTCAGGTTGCCAGTACCGACATCTCCGACTCCGTTCCACACATCGAAAGCGGTGACATGCGCATTCTCGCGGTGTTCTCCGAAGAGCGCCTGCCAGGCAGCGTGGTGTCCAGCATCCCGACGGCCAAAGAGCAGGGCTTTGATGTGGTCTGGCCGGTAATCCGTGGTTTCTACCTCGGCCCGAAGGTCAGCGAAGAAGCCTACACCTGGTGGAAGAACGCCTTCGACCAACTGCTGGCCTCCGAAGACTTCGCCAAGCTGCGTGAAGACCGCGAGCTGTACCCATTCGCCATGACTGGCGAAGAGCTGGACGGCTACGTGAAGAAGCAAGTCGCCCAGTACAAGGAACTGGCCCAGGAATTCGGCCTGATCCAGCAGTAACACGCGGCGCCAACCACATACGACTCCTTTCATCCTCTGGGCATTGCCCAGGGGGTGCTTTTGCCATTGCTAAAAAACGAGGATTTCCTCATGTCACAACGCATTTTCGGCGTGGTGCTGCTGCTCGCCTGCGTCGCGCTGGGCATCGTCGCCTGGGGCTATCACGCGCCCTTCTCCTACGAGCCGGTCGGTCCTCGCGCCTACCCGCTGCTACTGCTGATCCTCATGGGTCTGGGCGCCATCTATCTGCTGGTCAAGAAGCCGTCCGGCAGCACGTCGCACAGCGATGAGCCACCGCTCGACAAGCACGTGATCCGCAAGGTGGTTGGCTGCGTGGTGATCCTCACCATCTACGCCGCGCTGTTCGAGCCGCTGGGCTTCGTGCCGGCCAGCCTGATCTTCGGCATCGCCATGGCCCGCCTGTACGAAGGCACCTGGGTCGCCAGCGTGATTTCCGGTGTGGTGCTGGCGGTCGGCCTGTACCTGCTGTTCGACAAGATTCTCGACGTTCCCCTGCCTCTCGGCATCCTGTCCTCTCTGGAGATCTGATCCGTGGATACCTTTAGCTACCTGAGTCAGGGCTTCGGCGTCGCTCTGAGCCCCTACAACCTGTTCACCGCACTGTGCGGCACCCTGATCGGCACCATCGTCGGCCTGCTACCGGGCCTGGGCCCGATCAACGGCGTGGCACTGCTGATCCCCATCGCCTTCGCCCTCGGCCTGCCACCGGAAACCGCGCTGATCCTGCTCGCAGCCGTGTACCTGGGCTGTGAATACGGCGGCCGTATTTCTTCGATCCTGCTCAACATCCCGGGCGAAGCATCGGCCGTGATGACCACCCTCGACGGCTACCCGCTGGCACGTCAGGGTAAAGCGGGCGTGGCCCTGTCGATCTCCGCCTGGAGTTCGTTCGTCGGTGGCCTGATGGCGACCTGCGGTGTGGTGATCTTCGCGCCCCTGCTGGCCAGTTGGGCGGTCGCCTTCGGCCCCGCCGAGTACTTCGTGCTGATGGTGTTCGCCATCGTCTGTCTGGCAGGCATGGCCGGCAACAAACCGATGAAGACCGCGATTGCCGCCTGCATCGGCTTGTTCCTGTCCTGTGTCGGTATCGACTCCAACAGTGGCGTGTACCGTTTCACCTTCGGCAGCCTCGGCCTGGCCGACGGTATCCAGTTCGTGGTGCTGGTGCTTGGTCTGTTCTCGGTCAGCGAGATCCTCGTTCTGCTCGAGCGCACTCACCATGGCCAGAAAGCCATCGAAGCCAAGGGCCGCATGCTGTTCAATCTCAAGGAAGGCATGTCGGTGCTGGCCACCAACCTGCGCAGCGGCGCAGTCGGCTTCGGTCTGGGCATCCTGCCGGGCGCCGGTGCGACCCTGGCCAGTGCCGTGGCCTACATGAGCGAAAAACGCCTGGCCACCAAGGACAACAAGTTCGGCGAGGGTGACCTGCGTGGCCTGGCCGCACCAGAAACCGCCAACAGCGCCTCGGCATGCGGCTCCATGGTGCCGATGCTGACCCTCGGCGTACCCGGTTCAGGCACCACCGCAGTGATGCTCGGCGCCCTCACGCTGTACAACATCACCCCTGGCCCGCTGCTGTTCCGCGACCAGCCGGACATCGTCTGGGGCCTGATCGCCTCGCTGTTCGTCGCCAACATCATGCTGATCGTGATGAACGTGCCGATGATCAAGATCTTCACCAAGATCCTCGCCGTGCCGTACTGGGCCCTGGTGCCGGCCATCGCCATCATCACCTCGATTGGCGTTTACGCCGTGCACGCCACCGCGTTCGATCTGTTCCTGATGATCGGTATCGGCGTCGCCGGCTACATATTGCGCAAGATGGACTTCCCGCTCTCGGCGATTCTGCTCGGTTTCATCCTCGGTGGCCTGATGGAGCAGAACCTGCGTCGTGCGCTGTCGATCTCCAATGGCGAGCTGGGCATTCTGTTCGCCAGCCCGATCACCTGGGGCGTGTGGACACTGATCGTGGCGATGATCGCCCTGCCCTTCTACCGCAGCTGGCGTCGACGCAGTCTACGCAAGGCCGAAGCGGCCAATGCCTGATAGCGTCGACCCGCACGACAACCCGAAGCACCTGCGCAACTGGTGGCCCACGCCACTGGTTGGCGCACTCGGTGGCTACCTGGCCAGCCTCGTCGGCTGGCCTTTGCCTTGGGTAATCGGTTCGCTGCTGGCGGTGATCGCCCTGCGCTGCTCTGGCGTTCTCAGCCGGGAAATGCCCGGCGGACGGCAGGTCGGTCAATGGCTGGTGGCTGCGGGTATCGGCCTGCATTTCACCGGGGAAGTGCTGGAGCAGGTGGTGGGCAACCTGGCGGTCATTGCCGTCGGTGTGGTCGCCACGCTTGCGCTCAGCGTGATCGGTATCGCCGGGCTGCGCCGCTCGGGTGTCGACCGTGCCACGGCGTTCTTCGCCAGCATGCCGGGCGGCGCCAGTGAAATGGTCAATCTGGCACTGCGCCACGGTGCACAACCGGCCCGCATCGCCGCCGCCCACAGTATGCGCCTGCTGATGGTGATCCTGCTGATTCCGGCTTTGTTCACCTGGGGGCTGCCGAGCATGGAGCCACCGCCTGCAGCAGCGGTGGACTGGTTCTGGCTGGCGATTCTGCTGCCTGCAGGTGCCCTGCTGGCGGTGCTTTGGCGCCGCCTGGGGCAGCCCAACCCGTGGATGCTCGGCCCGCTGACGTTGTGCGCTGCGGCAAGCGTGGCGTTCGATCTGCATATCGGCACGCCGCAATGGCTCGGCCAGCTTGGCCAATGGCTGATCGGCTGCGCTCTGGGTTGTCATTTCGACCGAGCCTTCTTTCGCAGTGCACCCGGTTTTCTGGCTCGCGTGCTGCTGTTCACCTTGCTGGCCATGGCAGGCACTGCGCTGCTCGGTACCGCCCTCGGCTGGCTGGCCGGTATCGAGTCGGTGTCGCTGATGCTCGGCATGATGCCCGGCGGCATCACCGAACTGTGCCTGACCGCCGAAGCCCTGCACCTGTCGGTAGCGCTGGTGACGGCACTGCAGGCGTTGCGCCTGTTCATGGTGATGTTTCTGGCCGAACCTTTGTTCCGCCTGTGGATGAGGCGCCTGCCACTCACCTGAAACAGCAGAGCCCGGTCGATACCGGGCTCTTTTTTAGCCAAATATGTCAGACCGACCGCTGTCCACATCGCTGACGTACTCTCGTCTTCCGGAGTACTCGCGAAGAGGCGTTGATACATGACTGGTTATCTGAAAAGCCTGTCCCTGTTGCTGGCGATCGGCCTGCTGGTGAGCGCCTGCAGCCAGACCAGCCTGGCCTATCGCAATCTCGACTGGGTGATTCCCTGGCGAGTGAATCAGTACCTGGATCTCGACTCGCAGCAAAAAGCCTGGCTCAAGCCGCGCCTGCAAGCGCACCTCGACTGGCATTGCAGTGCCGAGCTGCCGCGTTACGTGGACTGGCTGCAACGCACCCAGGGCCTGCTGCAAGAGCCCGCACCCGACGCAGGACAGCTCGAAGCGCAGATGCTCGACGCCGAGCAGGCATTTCACGCCATCGTGCAAGAGACCAATTCCACTGCGGTTTCGTTGCTGCGTGACCTACGCCCGGAGCAGGTGCAGCGCCTCTATGCGCGCATGGACAAGGACAACCTCGAAGATCGCCAGGAGTTTCTCGAGCCGCCCCTGGAAACCCAGATCAGCGAGCGTGCCGAGCGCCTGGAGAAACGCCTGACGCCCTGGTTCGGAAAACTGAATGATGCACAACGCGCACGAATCGCCGCCTGGGCCAGCGAGCGCCGCGAGCAGAATCGCCAGTGGCTGGAAAATCGTGCGCGCTGGCAGGATGAGTTTCGTAGCGTGCTGGACGCACGCAATGAAGCGGACTTCCCCGAGCGCATGACTCACGTACTGGAGAACCGACGCGGCGCCCATGACGAGCAGGCGAAGCAAGCCTACGCCGCATCACGCCAGGCCATGGCCGCCCTGCTCAGTGACCTGCTGGCCGCCGCCGATGACAAACAGCGAACTCAGGCGGCCAAACGCTTCGCATCCATACAAAGCGATCTGGCAGGCCAGATCTGCACTCGCTGACCAGCCTTTGGGATCTGTTGACGTTGACGCACCGCCGCGCTGAAACGTCAGCAGCCCCCTAGGCAGCCGGCAAGCGCCAGTCGATAGGTGCCAGGCCGTGCTGCTCGAGGAATTTGTTGGTGCGACTGAAGTGACCGTTACCGATGAAGCCGCGATGCGCGGACAGCGGTGACGGATGCGGCGAACGCAGCACCAGATGCTTGCCGGTATCGATCAGCCGCTCCTTGCTCTGTGCATGTGCCCCCCACAGCAGGAACACCAGACGCGGACGTTGCTCGCTGACCACCGAGATGATCCGGTCGGTAAATGGCTGCCAGCCCTTGGCGGCGTGGGAGCCGGCATTGGCGCGCTCCACGGTCAGCGATGTGTTGAGCAGCAGCACGCCCTGCTCGGCCCAGGATTGCAGATAGCCGTGGCCGGGAATGTCGATGTTCAGGTCGCGCTTGAGTTCTTTGTAGATGTTCACCAGCGACGGCGGAGTGGCCACGCCCGGCTGCACCGAGAAGCACAGGCCATGCGCCTGGCCTGGGCCGTGATAGGGGTCCTGGCCGATGATCACCACCTTGACCCGATCCAGGGGGGTGGAATCGAGCGCATTGAAAATCAGCGGGCCCGGCGGATAGATCTCCTTGCCAGCGGCCTTCTCCTGACGCAGAAAGTCGCCCAGGGCGCTCATGTAAGGTTTGTCGAACTCCTCGTAAAGCGCCTGTTTCCAGCCGGCTTCCAGCTTGACCTTATCTGCGGCGGACATGCCTGCTCCCGGGTAAATCAATGGAATCGGCACGCTAGAGAAGCGCACAGATCAAGTCAAGGCTGACAGCCCGGCACACCCCCAAGAAAAAGATCGAAGGAAGCCGATTCTTATGCCAAAAGCGAATCACACATCAGGCTGAGAAAAGCGTAAAACGGAGCGGCCAGCACCCCAATAAAAACAAGGAACGCATCATGAGACGATTGCTCGCCTTTCTCGCCCTGTGCGTCGGATTCAATGCCTGTGCGCAGGCCGCCGACCCCATCACCCTGGGTCTCAACTACCCACGCACCGGGAGCTACAAGGAGGAAGGCCTCGCGCAGATGCGTGGTGCCTTGCTGGCCATCGACGAGCTCAACGCTCAAGGTGGCGTGCTGGGTCGAAGCCTGCGCCTGTCCAGCCTGGACGACGCGTCCCGGCCGGAAAAGGCCGAACGCAATGTCGACAAACTGGCCAAGGAAGGTGCGTCGATGCTCTTCGGCGGAGCCTCCAGCGCAGTGGCCATTGCCGCAGGCAAGCGAGCGGCGCAGCACGGGCTGCTGTACTTCGGCACCCTCACCTACTCGAACGACACCACCGGCAAAGATGGGCACCGCTACATGTTCCGCGAGTGCAACAACGCCTGGATGAGTGCCCGGGTATTGGGGCAGTACCTGAACAAACAGTTGCCCGACAAACGCTACTTCTACGTCACCGCCGATTACACCTGGGGCAATACCACCGAGAGCTCGCTGCGCCAGACCACCAAAACCGAAGACTCAGCCAAGCACCCAGGTCTCAAGGTGCCCTTTCCCGGCGCCAATCTGGGCGATTACCAGAACGCACTGACCCAGGCAGCTGCCAGCAATGCCGAGGTACTGGCGCTGGTGTTGTTTGGAGAGGATCTGGTGCGTGCGATGCGCATCGCCAAGGACCTCGGCCTCACCTCACGCATGCAGATCGTCGCCCCCAACCTCACGCAAAGCATCGTCGAACAGGCAGGGCCAGGCTTGATGGAGGGTGTAGTCGGTACCGAACCCTGGACCTGGCGCGTACCGGAGCTGGAAAACTCGGCCCCCGGCAAAGCCTTCGTCAAGGCTTACAGCGAGCGCTACGCCATGTATCCATCCAGCTCGGCGGCGTCGGCCTACAGCATCGTTCAGCAATGGGCGGATGCAGCCAAGCGTGCCGGCAGCCTGGACAGCGAAGCCCTGATCAAGGCGTTGGAAGGCCACAGCTATACGCTGCTCAAGGACCGCCAGCAATGGCGCGGTTTCGACCACCAGAACGTGCAGACGGTGTATGCCGTGAAAGTGAAACACCGCTCCGAAGTGCTCAAGGACCCGCTCAAGCAGGACTACTTCGAAATCGTCGAACGCCTGGATGGCGGCACTGGCCTGCCCGATCTGGCCACCTGGCAGACCGAACGACGCAACGCCGGGCAACCATTGACGCTACAGTAAGTAGAGGCACTGCAGAGGACGCCCCATGAGTACGGCAATCGAACCTTACAAACCCGGTATCTTCGACCTCACCCACAAACTCACCGTGGAGAAGCATGGCCACACGGCCCTGCTGACCATCAACAATCCGCCAGCCAACACCTGGGATCGCGAGTCACTGATCGGCCTCAAGCACCTGATCGAACACCTGGACCGTGACGACGATATTTACGCATTGGTAATCACCGGCCAGGGCGGCAAGTTCTTTTCCGCCGGTGCCGACCTGAAGCTGTTCGCCGACGGCGACAAGGCCCGCGCCCGGGAAATGGCCAGCCGTTTCGGCGAAGCCTTCGAGCGACTTCGTGACTTTCGCGGCGTGTCGATTGCCGCAATCAATGGCTACGCCATGGGCGGTGGGCTGGAGTGCGCGCTAGCCTGCGACATTCGAATCGCCGAACGCCAAGCACAGATGGCGCTGCCGGAGGCCAGCGTCGGCCTGCTGCCCTGCGCAGGTGGCACCCAGCATCTGCCCTGGCTGGTGGGCGAAGGCTGGGCCAAGCGGATGATCCTCTGTGGCGAGCGGGTCGATGCGCAGACGGCCCTGCGCATCGGCCTGGTCGAACAAGTGGTGGACGACGGCGAAGCGCGTGGCCATGCCCTACTGCTGGCCTCCAAGGTGGCCAGCCAGAGCCCGGTGGCGGTGCGCGCCATCAAGCCACTTATCCAGGGCGCCCGTGAACGGGCGCCCAACACCTGGTTACCCGCGGAGCGCGAGCGCTTCGTCGACCTGTTCGATGCTGCCGACACTCGCGAGGGGGTCAACGCCTTCCTGGAGAAGCGCCCGGCGCAGTGGCGCAACACCTGATGTTTACTGGCAACAGCCTCTGGAAATCGACATGAATGTCACCTTTGAAGAACGCTCCAGCCTGCATGGTTATCTGATCGGGATCGCCAGCCTGGACGCTCCCAACAGCCTCAACGCCCTGTCACTGCCGATGATCGACGCCCTGCAGGATCGCCTGCAGGCCTGGGCCGATGACCCGCGCATCGCCTGCGTACTGCTGCGCGGCAATGGCGGCAAGGCGTTCTGCGCCGGGGGAGACGTGGTGCAACTGGCCAAGCGCTGCCTGGCCAACCCGGGTGAAACACCAGACCTGGCGCAGCGTTTCTTCGCCCATGAATACCGCCTCGACCATTACCTGCACACTTACCGCAAACCCCTGATCTGCTGGGCACACGGCCACGTGCTGGGCGGCGGCATGGGGTTGCTGCAGGGCGCAGGGATTCGTATCGTCACGCCGAGTAGCCGCCTGGCCATGCCCGAGGTCAGCATCGGCCTGTTCCCGGATGTCGGTGCCAGCCATTTCCTGTCCAGGCTGCCCGGCAAGCTCGGTCTGTTCTTCGGTCTGACGGCCAGCCCGATGAACGCCCGCGACGCTCTCGACCTGAATCTGGCCGATCGTTTCATGCTCGATACCCAGCAGGACGCGTTGATCGACGGGTTGATTCAACTGAACTGGCGTGAGCAGCCGGATCTGCAGCTGCACAGCCTGCTCCAGGCTCTGGAACGCCAGGCACGCAGCGAACTGCCAAGTGCCCAGTGGCTACCGCGCAGGGAGCGTATCAACAGGCTGCTCGACCAGTCCAACCTGCCCCTCAGCTGGAAGGCGCTAGCGGCTCTGGAGAATGACGACGATGCCCTGCTGGCCAAAGCCGCCAGGACCCTGCTGGGAGGATGTCCGCTGACGGGTCATCTGGTGTGGGAGCAGATCCGGCGAGCACGGCACCTGTCTCTGGCCCAGGTGTTTCGGATGGAATACGGCATGAGCCTGAACTGCTGCCGACTTCCGGAATTCGCTGAAGGGGTGCGGGCCAGGCTGATCGACAAGGACCACACCCCGCACTGGCATTGGCCGGATGTGGCCAGCGTGCCGACGCAGGTGGTCGAATCACACTTCGCCAAGCTAGACGGCGAGCACCCGCTGGCTCGCCTCGGCTAGGTGTCGCTAGCCGAGTGAGACAGGATTCAGCGCTCGCGTAAAGCTTCGGCGCGGGCGCGGATGATCGGCTTGAGCAGGTAGCTGAGCACGCTCTTCTTGCCCGTGATGATATCCACCGAGGTGACCATGCCGGGGATGATCAGCAAAGGCCGCTCTTCGGTGCCGAGGTGGCTTTTCTCGGTACGCAGCTTGATCAGGTAGAAGCTGTTGCCTTCCTCGTCGGTCACGGTGTCCGCACCGATCTGCTCCAGCTTGGCCTTAAGGCCGCCGTAGATGGTGTAGTCATAGGCGGTGAACTTGACCACCGCTTCCTGCCCCGGATGCAGGAAGGCGATGTCTTGTGGGCGGATGCGTGCCTCGACCAGCAGGGTGTCATCGATGGGCACGATCTCGACCATGTCGCTACCGGGCTGGATCACCCCGCCAATGGTGTTGACCAGCAACTGCTTGACGATACCGCGCACCGGCGAGGTGACCAGGGTACGGTTGACCCGGTCTTCGAGCGCCTTGCCGGTCGACTGGATCTTGCTCAGGTCGGTACGCGCCTCGTTCAGTTGGGTCAGCGCCTCGCTGCGGAAACGCCCGCGAGTTTCGTCGATCTTGCGCTCCACTTCCTTGATCGCCGCCTCCGCACGGGGGATGGCCAGGCCAGTGGCCTCCAACTGACCGCGGCTTTCCACCTCGGCTCGCTTGAGCCTCAGCACTTCTACTGGCGATACCGCACCATCCGCCACCAACGGCTCGGACATGCGAATTTCCTGGCGCAACAGCTCCAGGCTATTGCGGAACTGGCCTTGCTTGGAGACGAACTCACGCACTTCCTGGCGGCGCTGGGTCAACTGCTCCTGCAAACCCGCCACTTCGTCCAGCAGCTGTTGCTGGCGACTGAGGAACAACTGCCTTTCGCTCTGTGCCAGGCCTGGCGCCTTCTCGGCGATGTCGTCCGGGATGGCCAATTCGCGTCCTTCGACTTCCGCGCTCAGGCGTTCCACGCGCATGGCCAGCGACAGACGGTCAGCCTCGGTTTCACCGACGTTGGAGGCAAAGCGCGTGTCGTCGAGACGCAGCAACGGCGTGCCGGCCTCGACAACCTGCCCCTCGTGAACGAACAGTTCGGAAACGATGCCGCCCTCGAGGTTCTGGATCTTCTGCACCCGCGAGGATGGTATGGCCTTGCCATCGCCCCGGGTGACTTCATCGACCTCGGCGAAGTTGGCCCACAACAGGCAGAACACGACGAAGGCGATGATGCCCCAGAGCGTGAGACGCATGACCCTGGGTGCATCCTCGATAAGGGCCTTGCGAACTTCCGGCAGCGGCTCGTCGCCCACTTCGTCACGGGGACCGAAGTAAGCAGAAACACCGCCCCAAAAGCGCTTGAAAGAGTCCCTAACTGACACTGATCTGCCCCTTCTTCAACGCCTCCATGACGCTCTCTTTCGGGCCATCGGCGATGATGCGGCCACGGTCGACGATGACCAGACGCTCGACCAGGGTAAGCATCGAGGCGCGGTGTGTTACCAGCAGCAAGGTCTTGTTCTTGCTGATCGCGGAAAGGCGCTGCTTGAGGCGTTCCTCACCGGTGTTGTCCATGGCACTGGTGGGTTCGTCGAGAAGCAGAATCGGCGGGTCGAGCAACAATGCACGAGCCAGCGCGACGTTCTGGCGCTGGCCACCGGAGAGGTTCTGACCGCGCTCGCCCACCTGCAACTCGTAACCATTGGGGTGCAGCCGTGCGAATTCGTGCACGCCGGCAAGCTCGGCGGCCTGCAGCACCAGCTCATCCTCGGCGTAACGTGCACCGGATACCAGGTTGTCCCGCAGCGTACCGGCGAACAGCTGAATATCCTGGGGGACGTAGCCGATGTTGTAGCGAACGTCGCTGACATCCAGCTGGCGCACATCGATGCCGTCGACCAGCAAGCTGCCGGCATCGGCCTGGTAGAGGCCCACGATGAGCTTGGCCAGGGAGCTCTTGCCCGAACCGCTACGGCCAATGATGCCGACCTTCTCGCCAGGACGAATCATCAGATTGATGTTCTGCAACGCGGCCTGTTGCTGGTCGGGGTAATGGAAATCCAGCTGGCGGAATTCGATCCCGCCCTGCAGCGTCTGGCGTTTCAGCGGGCGCTCGTCTGCCTGGCGTTCCTGCGGCAGCTCCATCATTTGATTGACGGATTCGAGGGTCACGCGGGCCTGCTGATAACGGATCAGCAGACCGGAAACCTGCGCCAAGGGCCCCAACGCGCGCGAGCTGAGCATGTAACAGGCGATCAACCCGCCCATGCTCAGGTTGCCAGCGATGATCTGATAAACGCCGAGCACGATGACCACCACACCCGCCAGTTGCTGCAGCAGCAGCGTCGAGTTCATCGCCAGGCTCGACAACATGCGTGCCTTCAGCTCGAAGCGACCGAGGGTGCCGATGGTCTGCTCCCACATGTATTGGCGTTCGCTTTCGGCGTTGTTGACCTTCACCGCATCGAGGCCAGCCAGACTTTCGATCAGCCCGGACTGGCGCTCGGCTGCCAGCGCCATGCTGCGCTCCATGGTCTGTGCCAAGGGCCGCTGCAGGGCCCAGCCAATCAGGGCGACCAGCGGAAACGCGAGAATGGGGATCCACACCAGATGCCCGCCAAGGTAAGCGATCACGGCAAGAATCAGGATGGTGAACGGCAGGTCGATGACGCTGGCCAGGGTCAGCGAGGCGAGGAAATCACGCAGGCTCTGAAATTCGTGAATGTTCTGGGCGAAGCTGCCGACCCGCGCCGGTCGATGCTTCATCGCCATGCCGATGATCCGCTCGAACAGAGTGGCCGAGACGATCATGTCGGTCTTCTTGCCCGCCAAATCCAGACACAGGCCCCGCAGTGTCTTGAGCAGCAGATCGAAGATGAACACCCCACAGATACCAACGGCCAGCACCCACAGGGTCGCTTCCGCCTGGTTCGGCACCACACGATCATAGACGTTCATCACGAACAATGGAGTGACCAGACCGATCAGGTTGATCAACAGACTGGCAGCGACCGCATCGATATACAGCCAGCGCGATCGCATGAGGGTGTCACGGAACCAGGAACCCGCCCGCGGAATCAGCTCGCCGCGGGTGAAATCGAACTTGTGCTGAGGCTGGGCGAAGAACACGCGCCCGCTGTAGTCCTCGGCCAGGGTCTCGACGCTGACCCGAACCTCGCCACCCTCGGTCTCGCTGGGCATGATTCGCGCCTGGCCATCGGCCTCCCAGCCCAGCAACAGAGCACTACGACCATCGCGCAACAGCAACAGCGCAGGCATCGCCAGCTCGGGGATCTTTTGCAGACTGCGGCGCAACCAGCGCCCCTGCAGCCCGGCACGAGCCGCTGCACGCGGCAACAGCTCGGCACTCAGGCGCTGCTTGGGAAGGGGCAGCCCAGCGGTGAGCATGGCCCTGCTGACGGATTTCTGATGAAGACTGCACAACGACAGCAGACTATCCAGCAGGGGGTCGTCGTAGCGGTCGCGAGGATCGTTACGCGGCTGGGATGGATCAGGTTCTACTGCCACTGAACAATTACCCTTTACCTGAAAAACCTGACTCTAGTTCAACTTGGGCAGTTGCACATCGGCCTTGATAACATCCAGCGGTACCGAGGCGACCGGCGCCGCGATGCCCTGGCTCTTGAGCAGCGTGCCGGTGGTTGCCTTGATGCGGTAGTGGGTGAACAGCTCGGTGAAACGCACTTCTTCCAGGCGACGAGCGGCTGTGAAGTACTCGTTCTCGCTGTCCAGCAGATCGAGCAGGGTGCGCTCGCCCAGGCCGAACTGCTTCTGATAGGAATCACGCACACGGGAACTGTGATCGACGTACTGCTGGGCGATCGGTAACTGCGCACGGGCATTCTGCAACGCGTTCCAGGCCAGACCGACCTCCTCGTTGAGCACCCGCAATGCGTTGTTGCGGATATCCATCGCCTGGTTGCTCAGGTAGGCCTTGGAACGTATGTTGGCGCTGTCGCTGCCACCGGCGTACAGGTTGTAGCGCATGCGCACCATCGCCTGCCATTCGTTGCTCTGCCCCTCGACGCCATCGACGTTGTGATTGGCCCCGGTGGACAGCTCCGCATCGAAACGCGGGTAATACGAAGACTTGGCCGTCTGGTACTGCGCCTCGGTCGCCTTCACATCGGCCTCGGCGGAACTGATGTTGGGGTTGTTGGCCATCAATTCGTCACGGGCGGCAGTCAGGCTTTCGGGCAGGTACACACCCATGCTGTCAGGCATGCTCAAATCGGTAGCTTCGCGCCCCACGACACTGAGGTAGGTGACCTGAGCATCGGCCAGATTGGTCTGTTCGGTGAGCAGGTTGTTGCGCGCCTGGGCAAGGCGAGCTTCAGCCTGATCCAGGTCGGCCATGCGCCCTACCCCACGCTCACTGCGCAAGGAGATCTGATCGTAGATGCGTTCATGGCTGCGCAGGTTCTCTTCTGCAAGGCGCAACAGATCCTGACGCTGCAGTACCTCGAGATAGACCTGAGCCACTTCCAGCGCGGTGCGCTCGGAATTCGCCAACAATGCATAGGCGCGGGCGTTGACGGTCGCACGCTGGCGAGCCACTTCGCCTCGGGTGGCGAAACCGTCGAACAGCATCTGCTGGACGGTCAGGCTGGATTCGGAACGGTTGAGCGTGCGATAGCCGCGATCATCGACGCCACGGGTACTGTTGTTGTCGGTGCCTTCGCGACCATATCCGGCCTGCAGTTCGACCCGCGGCAGGTAACCGGCCTTGGCAGCCTTCATTTCCTCTTCGACCGCCATCCGGGCGTTGATGCCCGACTGGATTTCAGGATGCACGTTGAGTGCATTCTGCATGGCCTCGGTGAGCGTCTGCCCCTGGGCAGAAACGGAAATCGCGAGGGCAAGAGGAAGAATGGCAATGAAACGCATGATCTGTGAATTCCCTATAAAAGCCGACAGCTTGTCGGTAAATATCAAGTCGCTGCATGACCAGCCGACAGCCTATCATTGCCGCTTGGTTTACAGTGATTCACGGCGCGTCAAAAATCTGAAAATATCAAAGTGACATCACCGCGTGCGATTGTTTATGATCAGACCCAAAGGGTCAATAGTCTGGCGAAATTGATTCAATTATAAATACCCGCCAATTATATGACGATCCGTTTTTTGCAATATCCGCTATAACCGGTATAGACGTATTTCACAGGATTACCTCGCGCGTGCGCGCATGGAGCTGTTTTATGAGTAATTTCGCCGCTGTCATCAAATCGTTGATTGGCCAGGTATTCGTCATGTCGGTTGACGGGTTCAGACGCCAGGTCTTCGAAGGCGACCGCGTCTTCGCGGGTGAGCAAGTCACCACCGCGGATGGCGGCTCCGTTACTCTTGAGCTGGCAGACGGCGAAGTCGTCAAGCTGGGCGCCAACAGCTCCTGGCAAGCCGGTAACCCTGAAACGCAGGACGTTGCCGATAGCGCAAGCCAGGCGGCGAACAGCGAACTCGAACAGGCGCTGGCTGCCGGCTTCGACCCGACCACCGAGCTGGAACCAACCGCAGCAGGTCCCGGCGCAGGCGGCGGCGGTGGTAGTGCTGGTGGTGGCCATAGCACGGTCATGCTGAGTGAAACCGCGCAGCGCGTCGATCCGACAATCGGTTTCGAGACTGCTGGTCCAGGCACGCCGGGTTCCAATCTCATCGAAGACAACGACCCGGCCATCTTTGCCAACACCGCTGCAACCACGGCGGATGGCTCGGACACCACCGCCCCGGTCGTCACCATCAGCATCGATCCGATCAGCGGTGACGATCTGCTCAACAGCGCGGAACTGGGCGGGGCCACGATCGTCGTCACCGGCACGGTCGGCGGCGAAGCGAACGTCGGTGATTCGATCACTCTGAACGTGGGCGGCAATCTCTACAGCGGTTCCGTCATTGATCTCGGCAACGGCACCCTTGGCTTCAGCATTGCGGTCGGCACAGGCGACCTGCGCGGCTTCAGCAGCATTACCGCCACGCTCAGCAGCGTGGATGCTGCAGGCAATACAGGCACCGCTACAGCCGATCGTCCGTACACCGTGGACACCACCGCGCCTGTGATTACCGTCAATGCACCGGCGGTCACCAGCGATACCACACCGACCATCACCGGCACGACAGATGCACCGGTTGGCAGCAACGTAACGTTGACGATAACCCAAGGCAGCACCGTCATTATCGTGACTACCCCGGTTCTGGCTGGCGGCACTTATACCGTCGATGTACCGCAGGCATTGGCTGAAGGTCCTTACACCGTTGGTGCTCAGGTCACTGATCCGGCTGGCAACACAGGTTCGGCTACCGACTCTGGTGCCATCGACACCACTGCTCCTGCGATTACCGTCGATGCGCCTGCTGTCAGTAACGACACCACCCCGACCATCTCCGGCACCACCGATGCGCCGGCTGGCAGCACTGTCACGCTGACGATCACCCAAGGCAGCACCGTCATCACCGTGACTACCCCGGTTCTGGCTGGTGGCACTTATACCGTCGACGTACCGCAAGCATTGGCTGAAGGTCCTTACACCGTCGGTGCTCAGGTCACTGATCCAGCAGGCAACACAGGTTCAGCTACCGATAGCGGTGCAATCGATACCACTG
>NZ_JARVSV010000044.1:0-61047 GCF_030209025.1 Pseudomonas sp. MEJ086 | reverse complement strand
GTCGCGGTTGAAATCGCTTCGCCAGCAAGCTGGCTCCTACGGATGGAGGCACGTCAGGCTTTGCTGGATTGCCCCCAATTCCGACTGTAGGAGCGAGCTTGCTCGCGATGGCGGTTATGAGTGCACCCACGGTGTCGCGGGTGAAATCGCTTCGCCGGCAAGCAGGCTCCTACATTGAGTTGCGTGGCGCGATCAGTCGAACAGCACCTTGGCGACATCGCTGAAGCGTTTGGCAAAATGCACGGTGATGCCTTCCTTGAGGTATTCCGGCAGCTCCAGGTAGGAACCACGGTTGGCCTCGGGAAGAATCAGTTCGTAGATCTTCTGCCGGCGTGCGGCGATGACCTTTTCGCGTACCCCACCGATCGGCAATACCTGGCCGGTGAGGGTGAGTTCGCCGGTCATGGCCACGCCTTTTTTCGGCGCCTTGTTGCGAGCCAGGGACAGCAGGGCGCTGGCGATGGTGACACCCGCGCTCGGGCCGTCCTTGGGGGTGGCGCCTTCGGGGACGTGCATGTGCACGAAGGCCTCGTCGAAGAAGGTCGGGTCGCCCTTGTAAGTCTTCAGGTTGGAGCTGACGTAGCTGTAGGCGATCTCCGCCGACTCTTTCATCACCTCGCCCAACTGGCCAGTCAGCTTGAAACCGCGATTCAGGGTATGAATGCGCGTCGCCTCGATCGGCAGCGTGGCGCCGCCCATGCTGGTCCAGGCCAGGCCGGTGATCACGCCGACACCGGACAGCACCTGCTCGCTGCGGAACACCGGCATGCCCAGGTAACCTTCGAGATCCTTGGCGGCAATCTTGACCTTGCTCTGCGGATCTTCGAGCAGCTTCACCACGGCCTTGCGCACCAGTTTGCCGAGCTGTTTCTCCAGTTGGCGCACACCGGCCTCGCGGGCGTAACCCTCGATCAGGGCGCGCAGGGCGCTATCGCTGATCGACAGTTGCTTGCTCGACACGCCGGCCTTGTCCAGTTGCTTGGGCCACAGGTGGCGTTTGGCGATGGCCAGCTTTTCTTCGGTGATATAGCCGGACAGGCGAATCACTTCCATACGGTCGAGCAACGGGCCGGGGATCGAATCCAGGGTGTTGGCGGTGCACACGAACAGCACCTTGGACAGGTCCAGGCGCAGGTCCAGATAATGGTCGAGAAATTCGACGTTCTGTTCCGGGTCGAGGGTTTCCAGCAGGGCCGAGGCCGGGTCGCCCTGGTAGCTGCTGCCCATCTTGTCGATCTCGTCGAGCATGATCACCGGGTTCATCACCTCGACATCCTTGAGCGCCTGCACCAGCTTGCCGGGCAGGGCGCCTATATAGGTGCGCCGGTGACCCTTGATCTCCGCCTCATCGCGCATGCCGCCCACCGAGAAACGATAGAAGGGACGGCCCAGTGACTCGGCGATGGACTTGCCGACACTGGTCTTGCCCACGCCCGGTGGGCCGACCAGCAGGACGATGGAACCGGCGATCTCGCCCTTGAAGGCGCCCACGGCGAGGAATTCGGTGATGCGTTCCTTGATGTCGTCCATGCCGGCATGGTGGTCGTCGAGCACCTTGCGGGCGTGCTTGAGGTCGAGCTTGTCCTTACCGAAAACACCCCAGGGCACGCTGGTGGCCCAGTCCAGGTAATTGCGTGTGACGGCATATTCCGGCGAGCCAGTCTCCAGCACCGAGAGCTTGTTCATCTCGTCGTCGATACGCTTGCGAGCCTGGTCAGGCAGGGTCTTGCCTTCCAGACGCTGGCTGAACTGCTCTGTATCGGCGCTGCGGTCATCCTTGGTGATACCCAGTTCCTGCTGGATGATCTTCAGCTGTTCCTTGAGGAAGAACTCACGCTGGTGCTCGCCCACGGAGCGGTTCACCTCGGCGGACAGCTCGTTCTGCAGGCGCGCCACTTCCACTTCCTTGCGCAGCAGGGGCAGGACTTTTTCCATGCGCTTGAGGATCGGCACGGTATCCAGCACTTCCTGCAGCACTTTCGATTGCGCAGTGGTCAGCGCGGCAGCGAAGTCGGTCAGTGGTGACGGATCATTGGGGCTGAAGCGATTGAGGTAGTTCTTCAGTTCTTCGTTGTACAGCGGGTTGAGCGGCAGCAACTCCTTGATCACGTTGATCAGCGCCATGCCATAGGCCTTGACCTCGTCACGGGAGTCATTGGCGTTGCGTGGGTAATCGACTTCCGCCAGATACGGCGGGCGATGGTGCTTGAGCCAGCCGCGGATGCGCACGCGGGTCAGGCCCTGGGCGACGAACTGCAGTTTGCCGTCGTCATTGCTGACATGGTGGATGCGCACCACGGTGCCGTGTTCCGGCAGGCTGGAGGTGTCGAAATGGCGCGGGTCGGTAACCGGCTGGTCGACGTAGAACAGGGCCAGAGTGCGGTGCTCGGTCTTGCTGACCAGCTCCAGGGTTTCCGCCCAGTGCTCTTCGTTGACGATCACCGGCAGCACCTGTGCCGGGAAGAACGGCCGATTGTGAATCGGAATCACATAGAGTTTGTCCGGCAGGTTCTGGCCGGGCAGCATCAGGCTGTGGCTGGTCTGCTCCGAAGCGATCTCGATATCTTGCGGTTCGTTCATGCGGCACCTGTCTTTTCACGTTGAGTGTTAGATGGGGTGCTGCTGGCTTTTTTCAATATTTATTCGCTCGGCAGCCCGCGATCTGCGTGCCCGCGGCTTCTCGAAATGCTTGCCGGGTGTTTCGTGCTGTGGCGGTCATTCCACCTGTCGTGGCCCATACAGTTTTTCCATGCAACGCGGTAGAGTGCGCGCATCGCCCATCGAGTTGCGAATCATGCTCAACGCCCGCCTCATGCGCCTGGACGATCAGGCCCACGAACACACCCACGACCACCATCAACTGGTGATGTCGGTGTCGGGGCGTGCCGAGTTCGAAGTGGTCGGGCGGGGTGGCGAGGTGTGCCGGATGCGCGCGTGCCTGGTGCCGGGTGATGCCGACCACCAGTTCGCCGGCATCGGTGACAATCGCATGCTGATCGTCGACCTCAACGAGCAGGACATGAGCAGCGAAGACCTGCAACTGCTCGGCCATCTGTTCGACACGCCGCGCTATCCGCAACTGGATGCCGATTTCCAGCACCTGCTGAGCTACGCCGGCGCCGAGCTGGAGCGTTACGGTGGCGATCCGCTGCTGGCCCGTTCGCTGGGTGGCGTGCTGCTGCGCGCACTGCATCTGCGGGTGTTCGGCGAGCAATCGCTGCGCGGGCATGGCTCGATGGACGTGCAACGCCTCGACGGGTACATCGCCGATAACCTGGCGCGCCGCATCAGCGTTGCCGAGCTGGCCCACGTGGCCTGCCTCAGCCCCAGTCACTTCCATGCCCAGTTCAAGGACAGCGTTGGCCTTACGCCGCACCAGTACCTGCTCAAGGCGCGGCTCGACCACGCCACGCGGCTATTGCGTGGCAGTGGCCTGCCGCTGATTCGCATTGCCGAGGAGTGCGGCTTCTCCAGCCAGAGCGCCTTGACCACAGCCATGCGCCGTTATCTGGGGCTTACGCCAAAACGCATGCGCGGTAGCGAATAAGCCGCCTCAGCCAGCTGCCTAGCCAATTATCACGCTCCCGCCCTCCTGTGATGGCTATTTGCCTTGTCTGGCTTCTGGAAAAGTGTGAACTTATCTACATTGCCGACTAATCTTCCCAGCAGCTCTGCCGTTATTAGATGGGGGCGTGTTTATGGCCCAAAGAGGCGCGCGTGTTCTGGACGAGTTCATCATGACTAAAGGTTTTCTTTTCGTATTGCATCTGTCGTTGTTCGCTGCACTGGGCGCCGCTCAGGCCGCCAGCCTGCAGGGCGAACTGGTGGACGCCAAGGGCGCGCCGCTGGCCAACGCCGTCGTCACCCTGCAGGGTCCTGCAAATGGCGCTGCACCACCGGGCAAGGCGGTGATGGACCAGCAGGACATGCGCTTCGTGCCCACCGTGCTGGCCGTTCGCACCGGCACGGCGGTGACCTTTCCGAACCGCGACGACATCCGCCATCACGTCTACTCGTTCTCGGCACCCAAGCGCTTCGAGTTGCGCCTGTATCAGGGCACGCCCAGCGCGCCGATCGTGTTCGACAAGCCAGGGCTGGTGGTGCTCGGCTGCAATATCCACGACTGGATGGTCGGCTACGTGTACATCACCGATGATCCCTGGTTCGCCGTCAGCGATGCTCAGGGCAAGCTGTCCATCGACAATCTACCGGCGGGGGACTACCGCGTGACCCTGTGGCATTCCGCCTTGCCGGACATGCTGCCGCAACAGGGCGCTGCCCTGAAGGTGGAGGCCGGCCCCGTGCAGCAGCGCTTCCAGTTGCCGATCGAGGCACCGAGTGAAACCGACCCGCCTGGCGCACCGCCAAGTGCCTTCGGGGACGCCTTCAAGAAAGCCGTGGAACATGGTTCGCACTAGCTTCCAGGCGCGCATCGCCAGCGTTCTGATCCTGCTGCTGCTCGTGGTGATCGGCGCGCTGTATTTCGCCGTTCAGGCCGCGACCACTGCGTCGATTCGCACCCAGGCACGCGAGCAACTGGATGTCGGCACCAGCGTGTTCGGGCAACTGCTCGACGTGCATTCACGGCAGCTCAGGGATGCGGTCCAGGTACTGACCACCGATTTCGGCTTCCGCGAGGCGGTAGCCAGTGGTGACGAGGCGACTATCCGCTCGGCGCTGTTCAACCATGGCGCGCGCATCAATGCCGGTGTGGTGATGATGTTCGACATGGACGGCAAACTGACCTCCAGCACCCTGGCGCCCTTGTCGACGGCGCGGGCCGAGCAGATCAACACGCAACTGGGCAGCCAGGGGCAGAGTTTCCTGATGCCTTTCGATGGCAGCATCTACCTGCTGGTACAGGCCACCGTCAGTGCGCCATTGCCCATCGCGCGGCTGGTGATGGGGTTTGCCATCGATGAAGGCTTCGCCCGCGAGTTGAACCAGCTGACCCACCTGGAGCTGACCCTGACCGGTAGCATGGAGGGGCAGCCCGACGTGCGCGTGAGTACGCTCGATGACATGCCGATGATCGCCTTCGAGGGCGACAGCGGCGAGGTGCTGCATGGTGGCGAGCCCTTCCTGGTGCAGCGTCTGGTGCTCGCCAGTGGCGACGGCTTCCGCGTGCAGGCACTGCTGCAACGTTCCCTGGAGCAGGCCCGCGGTTCGGTCGCGGCGCTCAATCGAAAGATCCTCTTCATCGCCGTAGCCGCGCTGCTGGCCTCACTGGTTGGTGCGCTGTTGCTGGCGCGCAGTCTGTCGCAGCCGATTCGCCGCCTGGCAGGTGCGGCGGAGCGAGTCGGGCAGGGCGACTACGAGGTGCCGCTGGCGCTCGACCGTGCGGACGAACTGGGCAGCCTGGCCAAGGCCTTTCAAAGCATGCAGCAGGGTGTCGCCGAGCGTGAGCGGCAACTGGCGCACAATGCGCTGCACGATCCTCTGACCGGCCTGCCCAATCGCAACCTGGCCCTCGAGCGTCTGGGCAGTGCCATCTCGGCGCAGCGACACATCGCTTTGCTTTACCTGGGCATCGGCAACTTCCGTACGGTCAGCGAGAGCTGCGAAGCGGGGGGGACCGACCGGGTCATGCAGCAACTGGCCAATCGCCTGAAGGCGGCGCTGCGTCCGGCCGACAGCCTGGCGCGGATGGTCGGCGACGAATTCGTGCTGCTCCTCGAAGGAAGTGACATGGAGGGGGCGGTGGCTACCGCCGACCGGGTTCAGCAACTCTCCATGAAGCCCTTTCGGGTCGATAATCTGGACATCGCCCTGGATTGCCGCATCGGTATCGCCGCCTATCCCGCCGATGGCTCTACCCCGGAAGAGTTGCTGCGCCGTGCCGCCATCGCCATGCAGGACGCCGGGCACCTGGCGGGGCGCATTCAGCTTTACGAAAGTGGCCGCGATGTTGCCCAGCAGCGCCAGGTGCAACTGATCCGCGACCTGCGCCGCGCCGCCCATCAGGACGAACTGTTGCTGCATTACCAACCCAAGCTGGATATCCGCAACCCGGGCAGAATCCAGGCCGAGGGGCTGCTGCGCTGGCAGCACCCGCAATTCGGCATGGTTTCGCCGGGTGAATTCATTCCGCTGGCAGAGCGCACCGGCAGCATTCAGATGCTGACCGCCTGGGTGATCGAAGAGGGCATCCGCCAGTTGCAGGAGTGGCGTCAGCGTGGGCAGGTCGTACAGCTCTCGCTGAATATCTCCACCGAGGACCTGATCGACGCCGAGTTGCCGACGCGGGTCGGTCGCCTGCTGACGCATTACCAGATTCCAGGTTCACAACTGATCTTCGAAATTACCGAGAGCGGCGTGATGCTCAACCCGGCCGTGGCCCTGCAGGTGTTGCATGGCTTGCGCGAAAAGGGCATCGGCCTGTCGGTGGATGACTTCGGTACCGGCTATTCTTCCTTGGCGCAGCTCAAGCGCATGCCGGTGCAGGAACTGAAGATCGACCAGACCTTTATCCGCGATCTGCACGACACCAGCGAAGATGCGGTGATCGTGCGCTCGACCATCGAGATGAGCCACAGCCTGGGGCTCAAGGTGGTCGCCGAGGGCGTCGAGCTGCAGCGCAGCCTGGATCTGCTCGAGCATTGGCATTGTGACAGCGTGCAGGGTTATCTGATCAGCCGGCCGTTGGCCGCGCAGGCCTTCGAGGCCTGGATGCAGCGGCCCTTAACTTCTCCCGTTTCCCTGGTGTATTGACCATGTCCTTGTTCCAACTGACTGGCGGCCTCTTGTTCGCAATGCTCACCACGGCTGCTGTCGCCGGTGACGGGCGGCTGCTGGCCACCGGCGGTGCCAGCAGCCTGGAAGGCGCAGCCGGTGGCGGTATCACCCCTTGGGCGGTGCTGGCCGGTTATGGCGAGCAGGGCGAGTGGGGCGCTGACGTATTCGCCACGCGGGTGGAAACCGGTGACTACCGCCTCGACGTGGCCGGTGTGGCGGCCGCTTATGACAATCGCATCGAGCTTTCCTACGCGCGCCAGCGCCTCGACCTGGGCAACCTGGCGCGCAACCTGAGCCTGCCGGAAAACAGCCTCAGCCAGGACATCTTCGGTATCAAGGTGCGGCTGTTCGGCGATCTGATCTATGACCAGCTACCCCAGGTATCGCTGGGCATTCAGCACAAGCGCCAGAAAGACTTCCTCATCCCCAGCCTGGTCGGTGCCCAGCGTGACGAAGACACCGAAGGCTACCTGACCGCCAGCCGACTGATTCTCGGCGGCGCCTTCGGCTACAACCTGCTGCTCAACGGTGGCGTGCGCTACAGCCGTGCCAACGAGCTGGGCCTGCTGGGCTTCGGCGGTGACCGCCGCGACCGCCATTCGGTGCTCAAGGAAGGCTCCGTGGCGGTGCTGCTCAACCGGCAGTGGGCAGTGGGCGTCGAGTATCGGGAGAAACCGGACAACCTCAATTTCGCCGGGGAAAGCGACTGGGCCGATCTGTTCATTGGCTACTTCCCCAACAAGCATCTGGCCGTGGTACTGGCTTACGCGCGGCTGGGCGAGATCGCCACGCTGGATAACCAGAACGGTGCCTATCTGTCCGTGCAGGGGAGTTTCTGAGCATGCTGCGTTCATTCTGCGTGGCGGTCCTGTCGCTGCTGTTGCTGGTCGGTTGCGCACAGCAGCCTGCCAAGGACGACAGTCTGTACCGCGAGCTCGGCGAGAAGCCCGGCATCACCCGCATCGTCGAGGGCATGCTGCTCAACGTGGCCCGCGATGAGCGCATCGTGCACTTCTTCGCCAAGGTCGACATCGCCGGCCTGCGCGACAAGCTGGTCGACAAGTTCTGCGTGATCGCGGGCGGGCCGTGCGTCTATACCGGCGACACCCTCGAAGAAAGCCACAAAGGCCAGAAGCTGACGCCCAGTCACTTCAATGCCCTGGTCGAAAACCTGCAGGTGGCGATGGAAAGCGAAGGCGTGCCAACACCGACCCAGAACCGCTTGCTGGCGCGCCTGGCGGCTCTGCGGGGGCAGGTCATCGAGCAGTAGTCGCTGTTTTATCCACGACGAAATAGGCTTAGAGTCTGCACCCCTCTCTCAGCCTATTTCGTGAGCCGATCATGTCCGTTACCTGGCACCTCAAACCCCATTCCGAGCTTAGCAAGACCGAGCTGTACGCGGCCCTGGCGCTGCGCACCCAGGTATTCGTGGTCGAGCAGAACTGCCCTTATCTGGAAGTCGATGGTCGTGACCTGGACGGTGATACCTGCCACCTGCTGGGCTGGCAGGGCGATGAACTGGTGGCGTATCTGCGCCTGCTCGATCCGGCGCTCAATGACGGAGAAGTGGTGATCGGCCGTGTGGTAACCGCTGCAAGCGCACGCGGCACCGGCCTCGGGCACGGCATGCTGGAGCAGGCGCTGCAGGCCTGCGCCCAGCGATGGCCGGGCGTCCCGGTCTCTATGTCGGCCCAGGCGCATCTGCAGGGTTACTACGGCCGCTACGGTTTCGTCGCAGTGACCGACGAATATCTGGAAGACGACATCCCGCATATCGGTATGCGCCGCGAGCCATAAGCGATAGCCCTGCGGTAATTGGCGATCCGTTTCTGCTGTGGGCTTTAGCCACCACCCAAAACACCTACAGCCCGAAGCTCCGAACCGCATGCTCTGAACCTCCAGCCACCACTGGCGTTGAATGGCTTTGGTGGGCTAAAGCGCCACCCTACGGTCATGCCCTGGGGTAGGGTGGGCTTCAGCCCACCACAACAGCGCCCACAGCCCGAGGTGCTGAACCGCATGCTTTGAACCTCCAGCCACCACTGGCGTTGAATGGCTTTTGGTGGGCTAAAGCCCCACCCTACGGTTGATGCCTCTGGGGTAGGGTGGGCTTCAGCCCACCACAACAGCGCCCACAGCCCGAAGCTCCGAGCCGCATGCTTTGACCCTCCAGCCAGCATCGGCGTTGAATGGCTTTGGTGGGCTAAAGCCCCACCCTACGGCTGATGCCTCTGGGGTAGGGTGGGCTTCAGCCCACCACAACAGCGCCCACAGTCCGAAGCACTGAGCCGCATGCTTTGAACCTCCAGCCACCACTGGCGTTGAATGGCTTTGGTGGGCTAAAGCGCCGCCCTACGGTTGATGCCTCTGGAGTAGGGTGGGCTTCAGCCCACCAACCGTAAGGGTTTCATCTACTCCAACCTCAATGAAAATCCCGACTGCGCACATCCAGCCCCAGTAGCCAGTCGGTCAGGTCGACCAACCTTCCAGCGATCACGTGTTGCACACCATTGGCGGCCTCCAGATGCCCATCGATGCGCAGCAAGCGCGCTTGCAGCAGTGTCTTGCGCTGGCGCTCGGCCAGTTCCAGGCGCACCAGCACGTTGATCATGCCGAACTCATCTTCCAGGGAAGTAGGGTGGGCTTCAGCCCACCACAACAGCGCCCACAGCCCGAGGTGCTGAACCGCATGCTTTGAACCTCCAGCCACCACTGGCGTTGAATGGCTTTTGGTGGGCTAAAGCCCCACCCTACGGTTGATGCCTCTGGGGTAGGGTGGGCTTCAGCCCACCACAACAACGGCCACAGCCCGAAGCTCCGAACCGCATGCTTTGAACCTCCAGCCACCATCGGCGTTGAATGGCTTTGGTGGGCTAAAGCGCCACCCTACGGTCATGCCCCTGGGGTAGGGTGGGCTTCAGCCCACCACAACAACGGCCACAGCCCGAAGCACTGAACCGCATGCTCTGACCCTCCAGCCACCCTCGGCGTTGAATGGCTTTGGTGGGCTAAAGCGCCACCCTACGGTTGATGCCTCTGGGAGTAGGGTGGGCTTCAGCCCACCAACCGTAAGGGTTTCATCTACTCCAACCTCAATGAAAATCCCGACTGCGCACATCCAGCCCCAGTAGCCAGTCGGTCAGGTCGACCAACCTTCCAGCGATCACGTGTTGCACACCATTGGCGGCCTCCAGATGCCCATCGATGCGCAGCAAGCGCGCTTGCAGCAGTGTCTTGCGCTGGCGCTCGGCCAGTTCCAGGCGCACCAGCACGTTGATCATGCCGAACTCATCTTCCAGGGTGACGAAGGTCACGCCGCTGGCGGTCTGTGGGCGCTGGCGGCCGATGACCAGACCGGCCACGCTGACCATGCGTCCGGGCTCTACCTGCTGCAGCTCGCGCCGGCTGCGGCAGCGCGCCGCCCTGAGCTTGCTGCGCAGCAGCGACAGCGGGTGCGGGCCGAGGGTGGTGCCCAGCGTCGCGTAGTCGGTCAGCAGGTTTTCGCCAACGCTGGGGCGCGGCAGCTCGATGGCGGTTTCCCTCTGTGCCGGCAGGCTGGCGAACAGCGGCAACTGCGGCTCGACACCGGCGATGGCCCAGCGCGCCTGATGGCGATGGCCGACCAGTGCCTGCAGGGCGCCAGCATCGGCCAGCCGCGCCCGTGCGGTGTTGTCCAGGCGGGCACGCTGGCACAGGTCGGCCACATCGCTGAACGGCGCAACGTGGCGGGCGGCAGCCAGGCGCAGGGCGTCGTCCTCACGAAAACCCTTCACCAGGCGCAGGCCGAGGCGAATGGCTGGCTGCGCCTTGTCGATGGCCTCAAGGGTGCAATCCCACTGGCTGTAGCGCACGTCCACCGGGTGGATGCGCAAGCCGTGGCGGCGGGCATCCTGCAACACCTGATCGGGGTTGTAGAAACCCATTGGCCAACTGTTGATCAGCGCACAGGCGAACGCCGCCGGTTCATGGCATTTGAGCCAGCAACTGGCGTAGGTGAGCAAGGCGAAGCTGGCCGCATGGGACTCGGGAAAGCCATAGCTGCCGAAGCCCTTGATCTGCTCGAAGATGCGGTTGATGTATTCAAGTGGATAGCTCTTCTCGAGCATGCGCTCGGTCAGCCGCTGGCGGTGGTGCTCCAGGCCTCCATGACGCTTCCAGGCCGCCATGGAGCGGCGCAGCTCGTCCGCTTCACCCGGGGTGTAATCGGCGGCGATGATCGCCAGCTCCATCACTTGCTCCTGGAACAACGGCACACCCAGAGTGCGCTCGAAGACGGGCTGCAGTTCGTTGGAGGGGTAGGTGACAGGCTCTTCCTCGTTACGCCGGCGCAGGTAGGGATGCACCATGTCGCCCTGAATCGGCCCCGGCCGCACGATGGCCACCTGGATCACCAGGTCGTAGAAGGTCGCGGGGCGCAGGCGCGGCAGCATGGCCATCTGCGCGCGGGATTCGATCTGGAACACGCCCACGGTGTCCGCGCGGCTGATCATCGCGTAGGTGGCCTTGTCCTCCGGGGGCAGCGTGGCCAGCGTCCAGCGTTTGCCGCGGTAGTCGGCAAGCAGGTCGAAGCAGCGGCGCAGGGCGCTGAGCATGCCCAAGGCGAGCACGTCGACCTTGAGCAGGCCGACCGCGTCGAGGTCGTCCTTGTCCCACTGGATCACCGTCCGCTCGGCCATGCTGGCGTTTTCCACCGGCACCAGCGTGTCCAGCGGGTACTCGGAAATCACGAAACCGCCAGGGTGCTGCGAGAGGTGACGGGGAAAGCCGATCAGCTCACCGGCCAGCACCAGCACGCGGTGCAGCACCTTGCTCTGCGGGTCGAAGCCGGCTTCGCGCAGGCGCTCGGCATCCGGGATACGGTCGCTCCAGCGGCCACAGCAGGCGGCCAGGGCGTTGATCTGATCCGGCGGCAACCCCAGGGCCTTGGCCACGTCACGAATCGCCCCGGCACCGTGATAGGTACTGACCACCGCCGTGAGCGCCGCCCGCTCGCGGCCATAGCGGCGGAACACGTACTGGATGACTTCCTCGCGGCGGTCATGCTCGAAGTCCACGTCGATATCCGGCGGCTCGTTGCGCTCTCGGGACAGGAAGCGCTCGAACAGCAGTTTGCTGTGCATCGGGTTCAGCTCGGTGATGCCAAGGGCAAAACACACCACCGAGTTGGCTGCCGAACCGCGGCCCTGGCAGAGGATCGACTGCTTGCGGGCGAAGCGGACGATATCGTGCACGGTGAGAAAATAGCTCTCGTAACCCAGTTCGCCGATCAGTTGCAGTTCGTGCTCGATGCGGCCGCGGATCGCCTCGCTGAGGCCTGCTGGCCAGCGGCCGGGGATACCATCCTCGACCAGCTTGCGCAGCCAGGAGGCCGCGTCATGACCGGCGGGCACCAGTTCGTGAGGGTAGTGGTACTCAAGCTCGCCAAGATCGAATCGGCAGCGCTCGGCAATATGCAGGGTTTCGGCCAGTAACCTGGGCGGATACAGCTCGGCCAGCTCCTCGCGGCGGCGCAGGTGACGCTCGCCATTGGCGAACAGGTGCGCGCCGGCTTCGGCCACCGGCAAGTGATGACGGATCGCCGTCATGCAATCCTGCAGGGCACGGCGGCCACGGGCGTGCATGTGCACGTCACCACAGGCCACCGCAGTGATACCCAGTTGCCCAGCCAGGCCCAGGCAATGCTGCAGGTGGGCCCGATCATCGGCGCCACGGTGCAAGGCTACGCCCAGCCACAGGCGCTCGGCGAAGCGTACCTGCAGCCAGGCACCGGCTGTGGCGTCGTCACCGGGGCGTGGTAGCCAGATGGCCAGCAAGCCGTCCGGCGTCGCTGGAACGTCTTCCTCCAGCAGCCGGTAATGACCTTTCTCCGCACGCCGACGGGCCCGGGTGATGAGCCCGCACAGCGCCTGGTAGCCGCTCAGGTTCTCGGCCAGGAGGACCAGCCGGGCACCGTTTGGCAGCGTCATCTCGCTGCCAACGATCAGCGCCACCTCATGTTTCCTGGCGGCCTGCCAGGCGCGCACGATGCCGGCCAGGGTGCATTCGTCGGTGATCGCCAGGGCGCGATAACCAAGCAGCTTGGCGCGCTCGAACAGCTCTTCGGCGCTGGAGGCACCGCGCTGAAAACTGAAATTCGACAGGCAGTGCAGCTCGGCGTAGGCCACCTGGCTCATGCGAACCAGCCATGCAGCTGCAGCGGGCCATCTTCGCCGACCGCACGGAACGCCCAGCCACGCTGACCGCTGCGGGTCTCGATCAGGTAATAGTCGCGGCGCACGTCCTCGCCATCCCACCATCCGGACTCGATGCGCTCCGGGCCGCTGAGAACGCGCAGCCCGGCTCCCTGCAGCGCCTGAGGTTCCGGCAGCAGCCAGCTGGGCCGGGCCGCGCATTGCCCGGTAACGGCACTGCTCATGGTCTGCGTACGCCAGGCCTTCTCGGGGCGATGATCGGCATGGGCGCTCAGGCCCTGCACGGCGTCGTCACCCAGGCGCGCCCGCAGGCGCTCGCGCAACTGCTCCCAGCCCAGGGTCTGCTGCGGGCGTTCGTCGAACAGCGCCTGGTGCTGCGGCACGAACACCGGCAGATCATTGGCCACCAGGCGGATTGCCAGCACCGGCGAGGGCAGTTGCAGCTGTTCCAGGCGGCCACGGGTGAACTCCAGCAGCATCGCCGCTTCCCGTTCGGCACTGAGCAGGCCCACCGGCAGCAGGCTGGCATCCCCCTCGCGGTGTTCCAGGTGCACCACGAAACGCTGCACGCCGCAGTCCCGGCCCGCCAGGTAGGCGGCCAGGTCAGCGGTCAGGCGACGCAGCGGAAACAGCAGGGCCTGGGTCGACTCCGCTTCGAAGTGCAGCTCCAGGCGCGTGTCGAACACATCCGGCGGCCGGTAATAATCCAGCGCCAGTGGGCGCAGGCCCAGCAGCGTATCGAGGCGGCTCAGCAACTCGGCAGGAAAGCGCCGCGCCAGGCTGTCACGGGGTAGCGCCTGTAACTGACGCACCTGGCGCAGACCCATGCGCGTGAGGGCCGTGACCAGCTCGACGGGCAGGCCGATGCGATCCAGAGGCATGGCCGCGAGCTGCTGGTGCAGGGCCTGTTCGTCCATCACCGCCAGGCCATCGTGGAGATTGGCGAGCATGCGCGCTGCAGCCGGGTTGTGTGCCAGGGTGATGCGATGACGAAAGCCCAGCGCCGTCAGCTCCTCGCGCAAGCGCGCCTCGAAGCGCCGCCAGGGACCGAACAGGGCCAGGCTGGATTGCACCTCCAGCAGCAGGCAGCGTGGGTAGTGCAGGCTGACCTGGGAGCTGAAACCATAGGCCCAGGCGGCGAGAAAAGTGCGCCAGCGCTCGATATCGGCAGGGTCGTACTCGGTGGTGGCGAACGCGCAGTTCAGCGATTGCGCAGCCGTGAGCGTCTGCCCCGGGCGCAGGCCAAGCGCCCGGGCCGATGGGGTTACCGCCTGCAACAGGCGCCGCTGCGGTGTGCCGCTGAGCAGCACCAGCGGTGTGTCGGCGTCTTCGCGGCCACGCAATACCCCGTCCATGGCCAGTTGTGGCAGCAGAATGCAGGCCCAGCGCATGTCATCGACCCCAGGCGCTCAGGGGAAACGTGCGTGCCGGTGGCTGTCCGCCACGGCACTTGAGCACGCGCACCTGAGCCGGTTGCGCTTCTATGGTCAGGCGCAAGGCCGCCGGCGAAGGGTTCTGCGCCTCATGCAGCGGGCGGTAGGCGAAGGCCAGGGTCTGCCCGGTTTCCGCAGCGATCTGCAGGCGACGCAAGGCCCGATCATCGGCACGCTGCGGCCAGAGCACCACCGCCCCGCAACTGCCCGAGCGCAGACACTGCTCGGCAGCCCACAAGGCCTCCCGGGCAGACGCCTGGATCAGCGTCAACTGCTTCAGCTCCACCCCTGCTGCCAGCCAGGCGCCGGGGTAAGGCAGGTAGGGTGGAGCGATCAGCACCACCCGCTCACCGGCAGCGCTCAAACGTGCCAGCGTCGCCAGCAACAAACGCAGCTCGCCAATACCCGGTGCCGCAACCAGCAGCTCGCTCAACGCCGCTTCCGGCCAGCCACCACCGGGCAGCGCCGCATCCAGCGCCACGTTACCGGTGGGCTGGTGACCGCTGGGCGCGACAACGCTCTGGCCACGCCAGATACGGCGCTCGTTGAGCAAATGATCAAGGGCTACGACAGAAGACATGGCAATCGGCTAGCAGAAAAAATACTGTTCAAATGTACAGTATTTTGTTTCTCCAACAAGGGAGTATCCGCCGAGTGGAGCACCCTGCACCCCGACCGATCCCAGGCAGACGGCTTACCGGCATCAGGTCGATCAATGCCGCAATGGCCTGCAAGGCTCCGTACTCAAGGCCTGCGGCCCGAAGGAGGGCGGTTCGCTGCCAGCGAATGAGGCAAGCAATTGAAACCAAGCGAAAAAAATCGCCCGATGGGCTTCGCCAAACCGATTTCTGCTGATATCATGCGCGCCGCCTGGGAAGATGCCGGAGTGGCCGAACGGGACGGATTCGAAATCCGTTGTATCAGCGATGGTACCTAGGGTTCAAATCCCTATCTTCCCGCCATACATAAAGCCTAAGCCCCTGAAACTCATAGAGTTTCGGGGGTTTTTGCTATCTGCGGCATGCAAAGTGTCGAAATCGCGTTAATCGTAGTCATGTCTCACAAGGAAAGTGTGCCAATGCCTCAATATTCCGACAGGCCATATCGCTTTAGAACTTGGCTCAGAGGCCACCTGCCCTGGCTTCTAATTGATTGGGGCATTGCCGCCAAAGGCCCTGACTGCGAACGAGCGGGAGGTAGTCATGAGTGGTACAACATCAATGGCAAAGAAAGTGGGTGCTACCACTGCCAAGTAGTACGCGAAGGCCAGCTTTGGAATCGAGGCTGTGACGCATAACAAACGGTTCAAACCGTTCGTTTCGCTTACGGAGACAGGCTAAAGACCACCCCTTAACCAAACGTTAGAGGCACCATGGCGACACTGTGCATTGAATCATGGTCAGATGATCGGCGTTGGGCTGGAGAAAATAGCTGGCCGCTTGAGGTATTCGTTTATCGCCTCGGGCTTTGCACCTCACTTAGAGGCACAGATTTAAAAAGAACCGCACGCGCGCTCATGAAAAAAGAGCTGTGTGAAATCAATGAGGTGAACACCGAGGCAGCTGAGGCACTGATTCATACACTTGAGTCATTAGGAGCTAAGATTGCCATCCTCAAGTAAAACTGGCGGGAACGCGCTTCTCCAAGAGTTCGGGCCCAGCTTGATAGCATCCTGCAGGTGATCGGGTGCCAAGTGCGCATACCGCATCGTCATCGCTAACGACTGAGGAGCGGGCTGTGTCGTAGGTGACGCCGTTGCGTTCCGCCAGGTTTCGATAGTTTCAAGGTCCTTTTGCGGGGCTATCAGCTTGTTGGTGTCCAGCTGTTCCAGACCAATGTCGTTCCATGTCTATTCGTGTCAATTTTCGTAAAAGGGGAAAGATTTATTTATGAGCACAAGGAATAGTGATGAGAGCTGACAAGGACGATATGCTTGGTTACCTACGACCACGCCGCAAACAAGGTCCGTGGCGAACGCTGGCGATCCTTGGTGTTGGCTCAGCCATCTTTTGCGGACTGGTCGCAGTATTCGCAAAACCCATCGTGATCGACGTGGCTCAGCTAAAGCAGGCAATCCGCTTTGGTGGCGAACCCGTATTCAGCCAGCAGCCTTTACAGCCTCAGCAGCCACCCGCCGAAGCGCTACAAGGCAACGATCAAGACTGGATCAGATCCAGCCAAGCCCAACAGACCATCCAAGCCAATCGCGAGCTTGAAGAATGGTCACGCCAACGCGCCCAGGAAACATACGAGCGGCAAACGGTTTTCAACGATAACAACTACGCGCCGAAGCAGCCTGTAAATACATACAAAGCAGTACCCGCACCAGCAGTACAACAGATTGCTTCAGCAGAGCGACCAAGGCAGCAGCAACGTACCGTGCAGCGCGAGCATACCGCCGAATGGATCAAAAGCTGGAATGGCGGCACCAACTATCTGGCCGAATGGATATCCGTCAATAACCACATCGACGGCACCACTGTTTGTGCAAATCATAAACGCGGATCAATCGACTACCGCGAATGCCGTAAGGCTGCCAAACAGCATTATCACGAAGAGTGCCGGACGTGGCGTGCTAAATACAATAATGACCGGCAGGATCGAAGCGATAAGCTAAGAGATCGCTATTGTGTAGCCGCTAACAGCTTTAGCCCGATGGGTTAGTAGGCCACGCCAGCGCAAGTAGATACATAATTAAGGAATAGCTTGTGAAAAAGGGATTGCTCGAAATTTTCTGCCTTCCAGTGATTTTACTGAATCTAAAGCTTGCACATGCCGACGAGCTTTCAGGTATCCGCAAGGCCGCCGATTCAGGAGAGTGCGTAGTAATGCATGAGGGGCGAGAGGAGCCAGCCATCGCATGGACGGCGTCGGCCTACAATATCCCCGCTTACGACAAGCAGAACACCTTGAAGCTGATCTCTGCCTTCATCGCACACGGTTGTTCTATTGAGGAACCTGATAGCGCTGGAATGTCGCCAGTCAATGTTGCTGTATTGCTAGCAGAGCCCGACTTACTGCGTTTTATGCTTAAGGCTGGTGCAAACCCCTCTGCGCGTATATCTGGATCTCGACCTTGGGCGAATGGGAAAAACAGCATCGAATTCGCAGAGCTGTTGAACAAGATAAGCCCGAGTGAGCAGCGTAAAGAAATTATCAGGATATTAAAGTAAAATTGAAAAAAATCTTAACCATGGTTTTTATGCTTATCCCAATTTTGGTGTTTGCAGTGTGCTATTTGCTTTATGCTTCCGAGCAGGCTTTGTGCAGCAAGAAAAATCTGGATGTTTCTGATGCTGAGCTAATTCGCACGGTCAATTTGGCAATTGAAAAAGAGCTTGGCTCTGAGATGACTGTGGTAGATGAGGACGGGGAAAGGGTGACGATCTCGACCAAAGAAAAGCTATACCCTAACTGGGATTTTTCACCCGATAACCCTTCTTGTTGCCATGTGATTAGAGAAGAAAAGCCTTTTTGGAAAGCACTATCCGGAGATGGAGATATCACGGTTGAGGTTTCCCCAGCAATCGAGCCAATGTTCCCTGTCGGAAGCGACAGTAACTATCGTTTCGTATTTGATACGTGTGGAGTGCTCAAGTGGTCAGATTTCGGTTTGCCTAATACGCACCAGAATAAAGTTGAAGTGAAACGTTCGGGATAATAGGTGCGGAATAGTCAATTTTTATGAACGGTAAGAGTGCTTTCGTGGATGAATACTTAAAATATTTAATCAGGAAGTACTACCATGCAAAATGCTGGCTAATGCCAGGGCTAAGGTAGTTTGCAGCACCGATTACACCAGCGCCTACGCATGCCAAGACAACCCTGTTGATTAACCTAAATAAAAGATCATCACCGAACTTTTTTATGCACCATGCGTCAAGTGCCATAAAAGCAAGAAAAAACGGTGGAAACACCAGTAGCGCTATAGTAAGACCGGCTTCATCAACTGGCCGCATAAACGCAACAGAGGCAACGATCAAGAGTAGGGCAAAACCAATTTTGCGCAGACGTTGCGGCTTAGGATTATCGAAAGACAGCATCTCATTCCTTGAGGATTACTGATCAGCTGATCTTACCGGCAGCGTGGGAACGTGTCGAAAACCCTGCGCCGCATAGTCACGAAATGACACGCTGAGGCCCGGCAATATCATAGTTTGCTGCTGGTGGCGGATGTAGTCGTGCATGAGATCGCGCATTACCTGAGAGGCCGGTAGGTGGGCAGCTTGACCGCAGCCATGTAGCTGTCACGTCATTCAAGCTCCCGTTTTAGGTTGAAGAGCGCTTCTTTGACGATGGCAGTTATACCGTTGTGTGTGTGACGCACTACCCCGGCGTTCGCGGAGCTTGTGCAACGGACGTGATGATGCTGGCTAACAGACGATGAAGGTCACTGCGGTGGCCACTGTGGGCTGCTGAGGCATGCTCGTCCGAGGTCATCACGACGGTCAAGCCAAGTCGCGGCACGAGGTAGAGCATCTGTCCGCCGTAGCCCCAGCCGTAGCGGATGTCTTCGCCTGCGATACGGGTCAGGAACCAGGCATAGCCATGCCCGTCGCCAGTCCAGGGCGACTGCGTGCGCTGCTGCCAGGAGGCATCGATCCATGTCTGCGAGACCAGGCGCTGGCCAGACGCCGTAACGCCGCCGCGACGGTAGAGTTCGCCAAAGGCGAGCAGGGAGCGCGGGCTCATGGCCATCTCGTTGCCGCCCATGTAGATGCCCTGCGGATCGCGGGTCCAACTGGCGATCTGGAAGTCGTCCAGAGGCCCGAGCCAATCACGCGCCAATCGTAGCGTCGAGCGCCCGCTCTGGCGGGTCAGTATGGCGGAAAGCAGGTGCGTGGAGCCTGTCGAGTAGATCATTCGGCCGCCGGGTTCGTCCTCGAAGGGGCGCGCAAGGGCCGCTCGTACCCAGTTGCGGCTGCCGACCCAGGCGCCGTAGTTCCGGCCGGATGTGGAGCCCAGCCCGGCCTGCATCGAGAGGAGGTTGCCAACCGTCAGCCGCTGCAGGCGTGGATCGGGATCGGCCGGCAACTCCGCCGTCAGCAGCGATGCCACTTGCTGGTCGGTGCCCGCGAGAACGCCCTTGTCGATGGCGATGCCGACCAGCGCCGATATCACCAGCTTGGACGCCGACTTTATATTGGTGGCGGCGGTGGTACGGTGCCCCCGATAGCCGCGTTCGGCGATGATCTGCCCGTCGCGGGCAACCATTACCGTCTCCAGCGGCACCAGCGCGGCAGCTTGATCGAGAATGCCGTCCAGCGTGGTGGTTTGCGGTGCGGCCGCGGCATGCACGTGTGTGCCCAGTATCAGGACGAAGGCGAGGGCACCGTACGTCAACACAGCACGTGCGCGGCTCGATGGGGAGGTGGTGGATACGATCATGGCTGGGCTGGCTCCGAGGCTTGCCAGGCTGTGTGAAAACTACTGCGCTCGGTTATGCGGCGTTAAAAGCCAGCTCAAAATGCTCATTTACACCTCTTGAGCTGCGCTTTTGACTCGCTACGTTCGCCCCGCGGGCCAACTGCGCTGCGTTTCGCCGGTTTGCGGGGGCGCCCAGCCCTTGCCTAACCTTCGCTCGCTACGTTTTCACACAGCCTGTTGCGGGCCCTCTTTCAAGCACCGCCGCTGAATGTTGCATAGGTTCTACCATCGTCGTGACCTGTCCGGCCAGCTCGGAATCCGACGTTGCCTACCTACTCGTGGGGGGCATCGTTGCAGAGGCGCCGCAAGCGCGATCATCAAACCACGCCAACGGCCAGGCACCGCTCCGTCAGCGGTGCCATGGGTTTGGTTTTTTCTCCGCCAACGGTGTGCGTCGAAGCGTGACGAAATCGTCCCAAGCGGTTTCAAGATCCCTGTTGCCCCGCCATCCCCGAAAACACAAAACCCCAGATTTCAGAACAGAAATCTGGGGTTTGTGTCTTTGGCACCAGCGTTCAGGGCGAATGTCGGCACGAAGCCTGTACGTTAGCCCGCCGTAGTGGCTTGAACGCGACGCACGCGACGACGCCAGCCGCGCCACATCGGCAGGGCGAGCATTACCGCCACGAGCACCCAGGTTCCGATGGAGATCGGGCTGGAAAACAGGATGCCCAACTCACCGTTGGAGATCGACAACGCACGGCGCAGGTTCTGCTCCATCAGGCCGCCAAGGATGAACCCCAGCAGAACCGGGGACAGTGGGAAGTCCATCTTGCGCATGATGTAGCCGAGGATGCCGATGCCGACCATCAGGAACAGGTCGAAGGTGGTCGCATGCACCGCGTAGACGCCGATCCCGGTGATGATCGCGATCACCGGCGCCAGCGCCCAGGTGGGTACAGCCAGAATGCGGGTGAACAGGCCGATCATGGGGATGTTCAGGACCAGCAGCATGACGTTGGCGATGAACAACGACGCGATCAGGCCCCAGACGATGTCGGGTTGCTGCTCGAACAGCAGGGGGCCAGGCGTGATGTTGTATAGCGTGAGCGCACCCAGCATCACCGCTGTGGTCCCCGAACCCGGTACGCCGAGGGTCAGCATCGGTACCAGGCCGCCGCACGTGGAGGCCCCGATGGCGGTTTCCGGCGCTGCCAAACCACGGATATCACCCTTGCCGAAGTTGCCGCTGGCCCCTGCAATGCGCTTTTCCGTCATATAGGCCACCGCGCTCGCCAGCGTGTTGCCGGCTCCCGGTAGCACGCCGATGATGAAGCCCGAGAGGCTGCACCGCAGGTTGACCATGGCCACCGAGGCCGCTTCCTTGAAATTGAACAGCATGCGGCCGGTCGTCTTGACCGCGACATGGCCGTGGTGGGTCTTTTCCAGCAGCAGAAGGATCTCGCTGATGGAGAACAGGCCCAGCACCAGCACCACGAACTGGATCCCATCGGCCAGGTGCACGCTGTCACCCGTGAAACGATACACGCCGCTATTGGCATCGATACCGACCGCCGAGAGGAACAGGCCGATCAGCGCTGCAACGAACGTCTTTACCGGCTTATCCCCGGCCATGCCTCCCAGGCAGACGATAGCGAAGACCATGAGCACGAAATATTCGGCGGGCCCGAAGGCCACAGCCCAGGCGGCGAGCAGTGGGGTGAACAGCACCATGCCGCAGGTCGCCAGCAGCGCGCCGATGAAGGAGCTCCAGGCCGACAGCGACAGGGCGATGCCTGCCTTGCCTTGGCGCGCCATCGGGTAGCCGTCCAGTGCGGTCATGACGGTGGATGCTTCACCGGGGATGTTCAGCAGGATCGAGCTGATCCGGCCGCCATACTCGCAACCCAGGTACACCGCCGACAGCAGGATCAGCGCCGACTCCGGCGGCAGGCCGAGGGCGAAAGCGATGGGGATCAGCAAGGCCACGCCGTTGATCGGCCCCAGGCCCGGCAGCAGACCGACCACGGTCCCGATCAGGGTACCAATCAGGGCGGTGATCAGGTTGTAAGGAGTCAGGGCAATACCGAAGCCGTGCCCCAGATAGCTCAAGGTTTCCATGGATCAGTTCTCCAGCGCGGCCAGCAGGCCAAGGGGAAGGGGGACATCCATTACACGGTCGAACAGCCAGTACAGCAGTACGCTCATGGCTCCCACCACCAGGGCGCTGGTCAGCCAGCGGCCGCCGTAAAGCCTGGCCATGGGCACGCCGATGAGTATTGAGCTGAGAATGAAGCCCAGGGGTTCGAAGGCGGCTGCGAACACCAGCAGCAGCGCGAAACAGGCGATCACCTTGGTCAGCGTCGCACTGTCCAACTCCGGCTCGTCTTCCGAGCGCGTGACGGGCGTGGGGCGAATCGCCAGGTACAGCAGCGCCACACCCATCAGGCCGAGCACCAGCAGTGGAAAGGCTCGCGGCCCCACCGGCTCATAGGAGAACGGGGCTTGATAGGGCCAGGCCATGACGGCCAGAGCCATGCACACCACCAGCAGGGAAACCGCGAAAATGCGTTGCAGGATCATGGGGAGAATCCTCGTTATATAGAGCGCAGAGCGCCCCGTGGCGGTGTTGCCTGCCCAGGCAACGGCATCGCCGGTGATCACGGGCAAGCCCGTTGAACAGGGGGGCGTACGATCGCGCTTACTGGGTCAGGCCGAACTCGCGGGCCAGGTTCTTGTACTCGGCGACCTGCTTCTTGACGTATGCATCCAGCTCTTCGCCGGTCATGGCAAAGGGATAGAGCTGGCGCTCGGTACGCAGCTTGGCGAAGTCCTCGGAGGCGAGTAGCGTGTCGAAGGCGTTCTTCCACCAGGCATAGGCCTCATCGCTAACCTTCGGCCCCAGGTAGTAGCCGCGGATGACCGGCCAGGTGACGTCGTAGCCCTGCTCCTTGGCGGTGGGAATGTCCGACACGATGGGACCTTCGAGACGCGTGTCGGCGAGCACGGCAAGAATGCGCATGTGGCCTGACTCGACATGAGGCACGGAGTCGGCGATGTCCGTGCTCGCCACCTGAATGTGCCCGCCGAGCAGGGCGGTCGCCAACTCGCCGCCGCCTTCCATCGACACGTAGCGCATCTTCTTGGGATCGACGCCGCCGGCCTGGGCGATCAGCGCGGTCTGCACCCAGTCCTGGCTGCCCACGGTGCCGCCAGCGCCAATGACCACACTCCCCGGGTTTGTTTTGAGTGCGTTGATGAGATCGCCGAGGTTCTTGTAGGGCGAGTCGGAACGAACCGCGATCGCCCCATAGCTGGTGCCGACAGCGGCCAGCCACCTGACCGCGTTTTCATCGAAACGGCCAAACTTGCCCTGGGCGAGGTTCAGCAGCGAGCCGCTGGAGAAGGCCGTGATCGTGCCCGCATCAGCGGGCCGCTGGGCGACCACCGCGTTGTACGCCACGGCGCCGATGCCGCCCGGCATGTAGGTTACCCGCATCGGCGAGGAGAGCAGCTTCTCCTGCACCAGCGCGCTCTGCGCCAGCTTGCAGGTCAGGTCGAAGCCGCCACCGGGGGCCGCCGGTGCGATGCACTCGGGACGGCGTGGCTCCTCGGCCAAGGCATGTCCAGCCACCAGCGCGCAGCAGGCGGACAGGAGCAAACGACGAAACATGGGATTCATGGAACGCACCTCTGATTGTTTTTGTAATAGGAGCTAGCTACATCGCAAGCGCTGCGATGGGGGTATGCCGCGCAGCCGCGGTCAGGCAGCGGCCACGGTCAAACCGGGCGCAGGTGGCCGTGTAGGAATGGCATAGCGGGAAAAGGCAAGGGCACGAATGGCACATCGGTTGGTGACGAGCATGGGATGGCTCTCCACTGATTTTATTGTTAGGCGGCCTTTTTTTAATAGCCGTCCGCCGATGGTTCACCGGTTGTAGCAGTAATACGCCAGAAACCTTTCGTAAAGCTTTCATGGCTGCATGCACAGCGAAAAGATGTTTGTGCCGTTGAGACGCCTGATGGCGTGCCCGGGATCGTTCGAGCACTCCCCTCAAAACCCCCTGATATCCAGCGCGACAGTCAGGGGGCTTGCATGCAGAACCCGGGTTTTGGCAAAAGCCACGCCCTCAGAGTTCGGCATCGAAGATGATCGTGACATCGCCCTGATAAGTGCTACCCGGCTGTTTGAGCATCTCCTTCACAGCGGCCTGGGTTGCTTCAAAATGCAGTTGGGCGGGTTGGTTGAAGCCGGTCGACAGGCTTCTGAAGTGCTTGGCGGCAGCGCGCCCGACCGGCAGGTTTTCCCGGCGTACCGCGCCGCCATTGGCCAGGGCCACATGGCTGGGCAGTGTGACGGCGACATCGATCGGTACCTGGCGATTGTTCTGGTTGCGGATCGCGCAACTGCTGCCGGCGCTGTACTGGCAGTTCAGGTACATATTGAACGGGCCGCCGGACCACAGGCGAAATGGCAGGTCGCGCTGCAGCCGGGTCGGTTGCTGGCCGCGGTGTACCCAGTTGCCCCAACCGCCTTGCGGCTCCAGCACTGCACGGTCCGAGCCCGGCGGGAACTCGATCCTGACCTGGTGTTTGACGGTCAGTTCGAAGTCGATGCTGATGGTGCTTTTGCTCAGACCGGTGATGTTGTTGCCAAAGTCGAAATCACCATTGTTGCCGATGCGATAGGTGACCTGGCCTCTGTAGACACCATTGGCCAGGCTGAGCGGAGTCGGGGTGATCAGCTCATAGCCGACAGCCAGTTCGGAGACGCGCAGGTTCTTGGCGAAGCCGGCGCTCTGGGCCGTTGCGTCGACATAGCAGCCCCCAGGCGAACTGGGATTTCTGACCTGCCAGATGTATTGCGCGTAGCTCGACGCATTGCCTGTCTGGGCGTAGACACGCCAAGCGCTACAGCCTCCTTGCACGGCTGACCAGACAGGGTTGTCGAGCTGAGGTGCCGGGTCGTTTTCCGTACGTTGGCTGACTGCCGAGATGCGGAATTCGACCATGAAGGAATCGCCTGCCTCGTTCACCACACGGACCTGCCGGCTATCCGGTGCCTTGACATAGAAGCGGTTGCGCACATCGGACGCCAATTTGATCGCCCGCTTGTTAAAGGTCACGCCGCCGATACCCACCGAGAAGTATTTGTACTGGGTACAGGTCTCCGGCCAGCGCTGGCAGAAGCCTGCCTGGGGCGTGGTGTTGGTGAACCTGTTGTGCGAGGCATCCTGCAGGTTCGGATCGAAGCGCGCACTGATGGTCGCGTCGGCGGCCTGGACGCTGGTGCTTAGCAACAGGCCGAGCATGGCGACAGGCACTAACGACCTGCCGAATAGTGTTGGGCATTTCATCGTGTAAGCCTTCTTCATCAACTGTCCGGGGTTTCAGTAGCGGAGTGGCCGGCTGCCAGGTCGTTGGCGGCGCACACCAGGTTTCCAACCAGCTGGCTGTCCTGTTCGCGTCGGTAATCACCTTTGTCGAGGCGGATCTGGCACAGCGCCTTGCCCTGCCATTGCACGTCCAGGGTCGGTGTGGACTCGCTCATCTCCACGGCGAAGAAGCCATCGGCCTCGCTGACGCTGCGGCTGGCATGGTTGCTGATCAGTGCGCCCTTGAGCGGTTGACCCTGGGCGTCCAGCAGACGGCCCATGACGGTGACGGTGTTCATCACGCGGATCTTCTGGTAGCTCACTCCGCCCTGATTGAGGTGGTAGCTCACCGCTTGCGGTTGAATGACGGCGGCAGGGGCGTCGTTACCGGCGAAGTCGAACTGCACGGTGCCGCTCTTGTAAGCGGTGAGCGGGATCACGTTGCGCCCGGGCTTGAGCACGCTGCTGTGGCCGTTGATGTCATCGGCGCGCAGGGCGATGGCGGCATTGTCCGACTCGACGTCGACGATCATCCCGGCGGCATACAACTGGCTGTCGCCGCTTGCCGCCAGAGTGCCGGCCCCAAGGGCAACGGTGCTGGTGAGGTTGAGGCCACCACTCAGGGCATCGTCGTAGGAAGAGCGCTGCAGGTAGATGTCGCCGCTGGCCAGGTCGCCCTGGTAGTACGCGCTGCCGGACAGGCCGGTGCCGTAACTGTCTGCGTTCAGGGTGCCGGATACGCTGCGCAGGGCACCGTCATCGAAGCTCTGTTGGTAGGTCACCGCAGCGTTCTGTTCGCGCCCGCCATCCCGCGAGGCGCGGCTGCCGAAGCTGCCGGTGATGCGTTTGCCTGGTCCGCCGAGCGCCAGGCTGAGGGTGACATCGAAACCCCGGTTGCGCGCTTCACCGGAGCTGAGCGTACCGGGGCGGTCGAATACCGAGAGTCTCCAGTTGGCATCGCTGCCCAGCAAGCTGCCGTTGTACAGCCAGCCCAGATCGACGCCGGTGCCCTGGTTGGCGCCGCTGCTATGGGCCAGGCGTAACGTCGCGCTGCTCTTGTAGGTAACGCGGTGCTGTAACGACAAGGCGCTCTGCCGGGTTTCAGCGGCCGAGCTGCGTGCGGTACGCGAGCCGTCGCCGCGCTCCAGGGTGCTGCGGCTGTGGCTGACCACCAGGCTGCCGCTGGTGTAGCTGTAGATGCCTTGCAGATCGAAGCCGTGGCCCTGGCTGCCGCTGTTGTACAGGTTGCCGTACAGATTCAGGTTGTCCAGCACGCTCCAGTCGAGGGAGGTGCCCAGTTGCGAGGTCTGGTCCACCCGTTGGGCGGAGAGGCCGAGTACGGCGCGCGGATGCAGCAGGTAGTTGGCGATGACGCCAGCGGTGAGAGCGTCCTCGCCGCGTTTCTCCCAGTTGCTCAGCAGGTCGCTCTGACGCCCCAGGTAAAGGTTGTAGCGCCAGGGTTGGTCCGGGTCATGCCAGTTGTTCGGCTTGTAGATGAATGCCGCCTCGTTGGAGGTGACCCGGCCATCCTCGACCAGGCGCACTTCCACTTCGTAGATGCCACCTGGCAGGCTGCGCGTATCGATGGCCTGCAGGCCCGGTTGTACCGGCTGGCTGTTGAGCAGTACGCCGTTGCGATAGAGCTCGACCACACCAGGACGGTTGGGCGTGACATAAATCGGTGTGGCGCTGGGGCTGCTGCTGTCCACGGCCAGACTGTCGCTGCTGCCGTACATCAAACCCAGTGTGGTTTGTGGGCTGCTGCCGAGCATCTGCGGTTGGCGCATGACGCCGTGAGCGTCCGGGGTGAAGTAGCCCAGACGCCAGAAATTTCCGGCGTCCTGGCGTTCCGCATAAAGGTTTTGGGCGTAGTAGCGAAGCGGTTCCTCGCCGTTGCCGGTGGCACTTCGGTGTACTTGCGCGCCTGCGACGGTGGTCCAGTTGCCGAGGCTGCCTTGCGCTTCCAGGGCGTAACGACCGGCGGTCTCCTGCTGCTGGCCACCGGTAAGATTCAATTGGTTGTAGAGCATCAGGCCTCTGCTACCCCCTTCGGGCAGTGAGTAGTAACGCTGCTGTTGCGGGTCGGCCTCGGCCTTCGCGGTGAGGATCGACAGCTGCGAAGTGGCCAGGCTGTAGTGCAGGGCCAGCAGTCCCGATGGGCAGGATGTGTGGCACGCACCCAATGGCTGAGCGTTGCCGAGCAGGTCGACCCAGGGTTGCCGTTCGGCCGGGGTGAAGGGGCTATCCGTGGTGTCGTTGAATTCGATAAGGCGCACGCTGTCGTCGCGTCCGAGCATCACCATGGCCTCGCCGAGCAGCCGGCCATCGAGGTCGACACGCACGGCCAGGGGTACCTCGAAGAGGTTTTCAGCGAAGTCCGCCGGCAGCCCTTGTGCCTGCGTCAGGATGCTCAGTGCCGACGTTGGCGTCGAGGTCGCCGCGACGGCTTGCGCAGTCAGTAGCGTAGCCGCACCGCAACCTAGCGACAGCAGAATGGATCGCGTCAGGAAAGACATCGAGAACATGACTCACCCCAGATTCGGAAAAGACCGCCCCTCTCGGGTCCGTGCTCGAGAAGGGGCGGTAAGGGAGTGATGCGCGAGCGCGCATCGAGCCTCAGTTGGTTGGTGCAGCCTCAGGGGCGGTAGTCTCGAAGATCATGCCGACCACACCCTGGTAGCGGCCCGGGGCATAGCTGCCGGAAGCCAGCGGCTTGGCGGAAATTTCCACATCCACGCGCGCGCCGGTACGAGCCACGGCTGCCGGTACCACCTCGGTGGCAGTGGTGCTCAGGTCGATGCCGCGCAGTTTCACGTTCAGGTCGATGTTGTTGGAACCGCTGGACATCACTGCCGGGGCGCTCAGGTAGGCACTGATGGGGCCAACGGTGCTCTTCGCTTCGAGCTGCTTGCGCACGCTGCTGAGGGCACCGTTGCTCGGGTTCCAGTACAGCTCCTGGGCATCGTTCATCCAGCTGTCGCCGGCCGGTGGTACGACATAGAAGTTTTCGGTCGGCACGGTCGCGACGACGGTAACCTGATGCTGAACCGCGTCCTCGGCGAGTACGCCGGCGCTTGCGCCGAGCAATGCCAGTGGGGCGATCATCAGAAATTTTTTCATGCTGTTTAACCTCGTGTGGGGGGTGGGTGAAAACCAGGTCGAGCTCAAGGCTTGAGCTCGATCTTCTGGGTCTTGTCGCCTTCGATCAGGTCGAAGTAATACAAGCGGCCGGCCTTGCGCTCGAACGTGCGCACGCTGTTGGGCAGCACGTGATACTTGCTCGGTACCTCGCACTGCTTGCCGTCGCTGGAGCAGTCATTGAAGTTGTCGAGCACCACGCTGCTGTTGCCGTCGTTGCGGACCAGAAAGCGTTCGGCCTGGCGCTCGATCTGCGTGGCGTAGCGGGGGTGCTGGGGGCGTACGAAAAGCAGGCTGCCGTAACCGGCGAGGATGTTGACGCCTGCGGAAAGGCTTTCCCGGTACTGGTCGCTTTCTGCCTGGGAGAGGCCGAAACCATCGTCCTGCTGCGGCAGCACGGGCTCGAAACGCAGGCGGAAATAACGCTCCTTGTCTCGCTCGCCGGTGTAGAGAATGCGCATCGCCTGCATCCCCCCGGCTGGCACGATCAGGCGTGCCGGGCTGGCGACCAGAACGCGGGTTTCCACGCTGGAGCCATTGGCGATGCTGACCGGCACTTCCCTGGCCTTGCCGGAGGCGTCATAGATCAGCTCTGCAACGCTCACCCGCACGAACGCACTGGCATCGCCACTGTTGCGCACCCGTTTGAGCAGCGTGCTCTTGCTGCCGTCCAGGTAGTCGTACATGGCACCGATATTGATGTCGGCACCCGCGTGGGCAAGCGAGGGCAGGGTGAGCAGCGCTGCGAGTAGAAGTCGTTTCATAGCCTGTGCCAGTGAGTAAATGGGTGAACCTGCCGAGTCGCCATCAGGGCCGGGCGGGCTGAAGAAGTGAGGCAATTATTCGTTCTGGCAGGGTCTGCGACTGTCGGGCGCAGCCTGGCGGGCTGTAGGAAATTTCCTAGGCTGCCGTGCGTGCGGCGGGAATGGCTGGCCCGGCCCTGGTGTAGGCGCGTGCGCTGCAGGGGCGCTGGGAAAGCGACCCTGCGGGGTTGGGTTGTTGGGGAGGGGGGCGTATCGCCGCGGGGGGCTGCTGAGCCAGCCGTGCGGTGGCGCTGCAGCGGATGACTGCTCGCAGGCCACCGATAACAGGCAGGTCATCAGGGGGTAAAACGTGAGGAGGGAGGATGCAATACCGTTCTGTGGTTCCTATCACGGCGTTGGTTGAGCACGAGGTGGCTGCGCACCACACGCGCGGTGCGTGATCAGACGGGCAGGTATCCGGAGATGCTCAGCCAGTGCAGGAGGTCGGGGCCACTCATGGGCCTGGCGAACCAGTAACCCTGACCGATGCTGCACCCCAGCTCGATCAGGTGGCGACGTTGCTCGGCCGTTTCCACGCCCTCGATCACCAGGCTCATGTCCAGCCAGTCCGCCAGTTCCTGCGTGCTGCCGATGATCGCGGCGCTGTAGGGATCCGTGCCGAGGCCGCTGATGAAATGGCCCGGCAACTTGATCTGGTCGAACGGCAGGTCATGCAGCCGTTGCAGCGAAGAAAACCCGGTGCCGAAATCATCGATGGCCAGGCCGCAGCCCATCAGCCTCAAGCGCAACAGATTTTCCAGGCTGCTTGCCGGCGCCTTGATCAGACCCTGCTCGGTTATCTCGAAGTGCACGCCCTTGGCGCTCGAGCCATAGCGATTCACGGTCCGTTCGATCCGCTCGTACAACTGCGGCGAATTCAGTTGCGAAGGGTTCAGGTTGAACGCCAGCTCCAGGGGCAACTGCCGCTTCGCCAGCTCGCTGCGCAGCCGCAGCCCTTGTTCGAACAGCTGGATGAACAACTGGTCGAGCAGGCCGCAGCTCTCGATCATGGGCAGAAAACGGTCCGGGGAGAGCAGGCCGCGCTCGGGGTGGGCCCAGCGTGCCAGTACCTCGGCTCCCATCAGCTCACGGCTGTCGAGCATGAACTTGGGTTGGAAGTGCGGTTGGAATTCGCCATTGCGCAGGCCACGTTCGATCTCGCGCAGGCTCGGCAGTTCGCATACCTCGGGTAGCCCGGGAAACGGTTGCGCCTGGCTGGCGCGGTAGCGTTCGAGCAGCGCCTGCAGGGTATCCAGTGGCAGCGGCTTGCCCAGGTCGCCGAGCACCTCGAGGCCGAGCAGTTCGACCATGCGCAGCGTGGCGCGACGCACAGGCTCCTCGCTTCCGCTATACAGCATGACCGCCTTGACCAGGCCTGCCTGGCTGGCATGGCGCAGGAATGCCAGGCCGTCCATGCCAGGCATGCGCAAATCGCACAGCACGATATCGGCCGGGCCGTGCTGGCCAAGCAGCCTCAGCCCTGCATTGCCATCGGCGGCGTCGAGTATGTGGCCGACGCCCAACTGCGTCATGGCACTGACCGCGACCGAGCGTTGGAACGGGTGGTCTTCCAGAATAAGCACGCACAGGTCTCGCATCTGCCTGGCTCCCGAGTTGATAAGGCGAGCCAGTCTGGCGCCGGGTGCGCGGGCGCAGAGCAGGACGCTGCCTAACGACCTGTAGGAAATATCCTTTGTCGTGCGCGCAGGGCTCGTCTGCCATTGCGTAAAGTGCCGCTATCTTTCAGCATGGGTGACGGAGCATTCGCCCCGTGTACTGGGCAGTTTCGGGCCTTGGCGGATAAATGAGAGGTCGTATGAAAACAGTGCTCATCGTCGACGACCATCCGGTGATCCGCCTGGCAGTTCGCCTGCTGCTGGAACGCGATGGTTTCCAGATCGTCGGCGAAACCGACAATGGCGTGGATGCTCTGCAACTGGCTCGTGAGTTCGCCCCGGATCTGGTGGTGCTGGATATCGGCATCCCTCGGCTGGATGGTCTGGAAGTCATCGCCCGCCTGGATTCGCTTGGCCTGCCACTGCGCGTACTGGTACTCAGTGCCCAGCCCAGCAACCTGTTCGCGCTGCGTTGCCTGCAGGCGGGGGCGGCGGGCTTCGTCTGCAAGCAGGAAGACCTGGGCGAACTGCTCGGCGCAGCGAAAGCGGTGCTGGCCGGTTATAGCTACTTTCCCAAGGACGCCCTGACGACGGTTCGCCACCGAGATGCCCTGGCCAGCGACCAGGAACGCATCGACAGCCTCTCGGACCGCGAAATGATGGTGCTGCAACAGCTGGCCAGCGGCCTGAGCAACAAGCAGATTGGCGACAGCATGCTGCTGAGCAACAAGACCATCAGCACCTACAAGACACGCCTGATGCAGAAACTGAACGCCACGTCGCTGGTGGAACTCATCGAATTCGCCAAACGCAACAGGCTGACATGACGAGCGGGGCGTCGTGTGCCTGGCTCGCTCGGGCGCTGTGCGGTTTGTACCTATGGGTGGCCGGGGCGGTTGCCCTCGCCGTCGAGGTACAGCCGGATACCTTGCAGCTGCTCGGGCGTTCCCAGGCCGAAGTGCAGGATATCCAGCTCGACGAAGCCGACTGGCGCTGGCTGCGCCTCAGGCACGAGCTTCGTCTGGGCGTTTCGGCGCCGGACTACCCACCCTTCGACATCAGCGACAGTGGTCGCGACTACGAAGGACTGACGGCCGACTACGCGGACCTGATTGCGCAACTGCTCGATACCCGCATCAGTGTGCGGCGCTACCCCAACCGAACCGCGGCTCTGGAGGCCCTCAGCGCAGGGGAGATCGACCTGCTGGGCAGCTCCAACCAGTTCGAGGTGGAAACGGCGGGTGTCGCCCTCAGCGTCGCCTATTGCGACGACCAGTCCGTGCTGATCAGCCGTATCGGCGAGTCGCATACGGCGCAGACGCTCGCCGGCCGCAAACTCGCCGTGGGCTACGACTACCTGCCGCTGTCACGTATCGAGGCACGTTATCCGGGCGCCATCGTCGAGCGCTACGCTGCCGAGGAACAGGCCATGGCAGCCGTAGCCTTCGGCCAGGCCGACGCCATGTTCAGCAACGCCAACGTGGCGCAGTACCTGATCCAGCAGAACTACTCCAACAGCGTGCGCATCGCCCAACTGGGGCAGCAGGAAGCCATCGGTTATGGCTTCGCACTGCGCCCCGATGACCTTGTGCTCAGGCGGATCGTCGATACCGCTCTGGCAGCGATCCCCCTCGATCAGCGCCAGAGCATCCAGAAACGCTGGAGCGGCGGGCAGTCGCTGAACACCGGCGGCCTGCGCCTCAGTGCGGCCGAGCAGCGCTGGCTAGCGCGCAATCCGGTGGTGCGGGTGGCGGTAGACAGTGGCCTGGCGCCGCTGTCCTATGTCGACATCGACGGTCACTATCGCGGCAGCACCGCCGATCTGCTGGCCCTGATCGAGTTGCGCAGCGGGCTGAAGTTCGATATTCAGCGCAAGGTCGGTATCGGCGAACTGCTGCGGGCGGTACGCGACGGCAAGGCGGATATGCTGGCTGATTCCACGCCCGACGCCGAGCGTGAGGAATACCTGCGCTTCAGTCGCCCTTATCTGGTCAACCCCTTCGTTCTGGTCACCCGCAAGCAAGCGCAGGCGTTGGACGGCCTGGCCTCGCTTAACGGCAGGAAGCTGGCGATCCCGAGGGGGCACACGCTGCTCGGCGAGTTGCGCCGCAATTACCCGCAGATCGAACTGCTGCAGACCGGTAGCGCTCTGGAGGGGTTCACGCTGGTCCGCGACGGTGTGGCGGACGCCACCGTACATGCCCTGAGCAGTGCGAACTACTACATCCGGCGCATGTACGACGAGCAATTGCGCGTTGCCGCCGCTATCGACTTGAAACCCTCCCAGGCTGCCTTCGCCGTGCGCAGGAGCGAAACCGAGTTGCAAGGCATCCTCGACAAGGTGCTGCTCGACATTCCGCCAGACGAGCTCAATGCGCTCAACAACCGCTGGCGTACCAATGCCGTGGTCTCCACCCAGTCCTGGCGAGACTACCGCGACCTGATCTATCAGATAGTCGCCGTCGCCGTGCTCCTGCTGCTGGTCTCGCTGGTATGGAATTTCTACCTGCGCCGGCAGATCAAGCAGCGCCTGCTGGCCAAGCAGCACCTGGCCGATCAGTTGCGTTTCATGGAGGTGCTGATCAACGGAACGCCTCATCCCATCTATGTGCGCGACCGAGCCGGGCGCATGTTGATCTGCAACGACAGCTACCTGCAGGCCTTTGCCGTCGAGCGCGAAGCCGTGATCGGCAAGACCCTCGCCGACAGCCTGCCAGCCGGCCTGGATACCGACAAGGGCGACACCTACCTGGATGATTATCGCTGGGTCATGGATAACGGGCTGGCGCTGATCCAGGACCGCGAGCTGCGCATCGGCACGCGCATGCTGACCATCTATCACTGGTTGTTGCCCTACCAGGACAGCCATGGCGACGTGCAGGGCATCATCGGCGGCTGGCTGGACATCAGCGAGCGGCAGGCCATGCTGGAAGAGCTGCAAAGTGCCAGAGAGCGGGCCGATGAAGCCAATCGCATCAAGAGCACCTTCCTCGCCACCATGAGCCACGAAATCCGCACGCCGATGAGTGCAGTGCTCGGCATGCTGGAATTGGCTCTCAAGCATGCCGAGCAAGGCCAACTCGATCGCCAGGCCATCGAGGTCGCCTATGAATCGGCGAAGGACATGCTGGCACTGATCGGCGACATCCTCGACATCGCCCGCATCGAGTCAGGGCGTCTTGGCCTGGCTCCCGAGCGCGCCAACCTGCGGGTGCTGGTGGAATCGGTCGCCCGGGTATTCGATGGCGTGGCGCGGCAGAAGAACATCGGCCTGCTGCTGGATATCGATGCCAGCGTGAGCCGCGAGGTGCTGATCGACCCGTTGCGTTTCAAGCAGGTGCTGTCCAACCTGATCAGTAACGCCATCAAGTTCACCGACGCTGGTCAGGTAAGCGTGCACATCCACGGTCAGGCCGTTGGCGAGGAGCGCATAGCGGTCCAGTTGCTCGTGGAGGACACCGGCATCGGCATTTCCAGCGTCGATCAGGCACGCCTGTTCCAGCCGTTCGCCCAGGCCCGCCAGAATGGTCTGAGCAGCCGCCACGGCGCAGGCCTGGGGTTGGTCATCTGTCGCTCGCTGTGCGAGATGATGGGCGGCAGGCTGACATTGAGCAGTACACCGGGCCAGGGCACCAGGGTCGAAGTCGAGCTGAACCTGGCCACCCTGGAGCCCGCTGCGCTGGACACGCAACCTGTCCGTGAGGAAGTGCCAACTGCGCGCAGTCATCTACGGGTGCTGGTGGTCGATGACCATGCCGCCAACCGTCTGCTGCTCTGCCAGCAATTGGCGTTCTACGGGCATGAGGTCAGCGAGGCCAGTGATGGCGCATCGGGGCTGGCGGCCTGGAGCGGCGGACACTTCGACCTGCTGATCAGCGACTGCAACATGCCGGTGATGAGCGGCTACGCGTTGGCCCGCGCCATCCGCAGCGAAGAACAGGCGCAGGGTCTGCCGCCCTGCAGCATTCTCGGTTACACCGCTAATGCTCAGCCGGATGAGCGCCAGCGTTGCCTCGACAGCGGCATGAATGACTGCCTGTTCAAGCCGATCAGCCTGGTCGCGCTGGGCGAGCGCCTTGCGTCGATTCGCGCCATCGACCGTGCTGCAGAGGCGGAGCAGGGCTTCGCCGAAGCCTTCGACCCGAGCGCTCTGGATACCTTGACCGGAGGGGATCCGGCGCTCGCCCGCCGTTTGCTCGACGAGTTGTGGTCGAGCACCACCGAAGATCTACGGACGCTGCAGGAACTGGCGGCCACGGAGGACCGCGATGCCCTGGCCGAGCTGGCGCATCGCATCAAGGGGGCCGCACGTATCGTCAGCGCGCAGCCGCTGGTGCAACGCTGCGAAGCACTGGAGAACGCTTGTCGACTGGAGCCCGCCGAAGCACCCTTGCACCCGGCCATCCAGGCGCTGGCCAGCGAGATGCAATCGCTGTGCGGAGCGCTTGAGCGACACGCTGCTACAGGGGGCGGTGGCCCCCTGTAATCAGTTCAGGGCACAGTCGCAAACCGCTGTCTGTCAGGCCTTTTCCAGATCCGAAGCCTGGTGTCGCTCGGGCACTTGCTCGGCTTCGTCGCCCCAGGTGCGGTTGACCCGCTTGCCACGCTGGACCGCGTCGCGTTTGGCAATTTCATCGGCCCAGCGCAGCAGGTGCGGGTATTCATGAACGGCGAGGAATTCGGCCGCCGAATACACGTTGTTCCTCACCAGCTCGCCGTACCAGGGCCACACGGCGATATCGGCGATGGTGTAGGTGTCGCCCGCCAGGTAGCGGTTCTCGGCGAGCCGCTGGTTGAGGACGTCGAGCTGACGCTTGGCCTCCATGGTGAAGCGGTTGATCGCGTACTCGAATTTTTCCGGCGCATAAGCATAGAAGTGCCCGAAGCCGCCACCCAGGTAGGGCGCCGAGCCCATTTGCCAGAACAGCCAGTTGAGGGTTTCGGTACGGCCTGCCGGGTCCCTGGGCAGGAACTCGCCGAATTTTTCCGCCAGGTAGAGCAGGATCGAGCCGGACTCGAACACGCGGATGGGGGTATCCGTACTCTGGTCGAGCAGTGCGGGAATCTTCGAGTTGGGGTTGACCCCCACGAAGCCGCTGGAGAACTGGTCGCCTTCGGAGATGCGGATCAGCCAGGCATCGTACTCGGCGCCGCCGTGGCCCAGTGCGAGCAGCTCCTCGAGCAGGATGGTCACCTTCACACCGTTCGGCGTGGCGAGCGAATACAGCTGCAGCGGGTGCTTGCCGACCGGCAGCGCCTTGTCGTGGGTCGCGCCGGCAACGGGCCGGTTGATCCTGGAGAACTGGCCACCGGAAGCCTCGAGGTGCTTCCAGACCTTTGGCGGTACGTAGGTAGATTGGGTCATCGATTCCTCCCTGTCACTGTCATGAGCAATGCATTCGACGCCAAGGCTATCCGGATTGCGCCCGGTATTCGAATGCGTTTCGTGCATGTCGATCATCGAGTCGACTGATGTTTCTTACCAGGGGCCGGGTGATCGCAGATCAGCCTGTGACCCTATCTCGAAAGGCGCTTCCCGGCCGCACCCGGCTCGCACGGCGGCGTTATGGTTTACAGCGCTTGTAAAGTTACGAGCATTGCCGCCGATAGATTTTATGAAATGTTTGGTTACGTTCGCCGGGCGCGACACGTCTCGACGAGTGACTCCCGTCCAGCGTTGGTGGAGCGCTTTTATGAAGCAAACCGAGTCCAGGCGGCATGTGCACTAACACGGTAGCTGCGTTACGCATTTGCCTGTTCTGCCTCCAGCAATCTTTGGTTGCAACTTTATTTATGGGTTAGATGTCACAGTGATATCAGAGTGATGGCTTTTGGCTATTTCTCGCGGTCGGCCGTTTACAAGAGGCTCGTCAAAGTGGCCACAGAAGCCACGTTACCCCCGAGAAACGGATTGTTCTCACCCCAAAAACATTCAAATCGACCCGTTCGGGCTCTGAGAACCTTATGAACATTCTTGCTCCTGCCATACATATAACGAGCCGGCTCCGTTTCCCGGCAAAATTCGTACTGCTCGCTGTGATAGTCCTGATTCCTTTGACTCTGCTTGGCGTACGAGTCCTCGACCAGCTCAACAACAGCATCGATGGGATCCGTGCCGAGCAGGTCGGTCAGCGCTATCTAATGGATGTCACCCCCGTCCTTCGATTGTCGATGTTGCAACGGGCGCTCACCAACCGACTGTTGAGCGGTGATCAGACGGCTCAGGCCGACCTGGCGGCCAACCAGACGAAGCTGCAGGATGCGTTCTCGAAACTGGAAATCACGGACAGGCAGCTCAACGCGACTCTGGAAACCGGCGACCGCGTACAGCGCCTGCGTTCGGGCGTGCAGCAACTGATCGAGCGGGCCAAAGGCAGTCCCGACCAGGCACAGATGTTCGATGCCTGGAACGATCAGCTCTCCCAAACACTTAATTTCGTCTATCTAGTCAGCGCCACTTCCGGAATGGTGCTGGATGAAGACTATGCCTCGCTGTTCATGATCGATCAGAGCACCTTGCGATTGCCGCGACAGATCAACGTCGTCGGCCAGCTTCGTGGTCTGGCTAGCGGCCTGCGTGAGGGGCAGCCCTTGACCGATGGCACGCGCGCTTCGCTGAGCGCGCTACTCAAGCAGGAAAGCCAGATCCGCCAGGATCTCCAGCAGAGCCTTGGCCTGTTGCGTCGTAGAGAGCCCGCGCTAGCCGACAAGATTCAGTCGCCGGTATCCAGCTCCCTTCAGGCGCTGGATGGCTTCCGTGCCGACCTCGACATGCTGCTCGACTCGACGCGTGAAACCATGAATGGCACACAAGGTTTGGCGGCCAAGGGCAATGCCGTGGTAGCCGACTTGTACAAGGCTCAGGACGTCCTCCAGGACGAGCTGCTGGCCGCGCTGGATCGAAGGGTTCATGACCGGGAAGCCGAGAGGCTTTTCATCCTGGGTATGTTCATCTTCATGGGGTTGCTGCTGGTATACGCCTTCTGCGGCATCTACGGCTCGATGCGCAGAGCCATCGGTGACGTGTTGAGTGCCACGCGTCTCATCGCCCAGGGCGATCTTACTGCTCGCGTTCAGGTGCGGGGCAAGGATGAAATGGCGGATGTGGGCACGGGCCTCAATCACATGGTGCAGGCGTTCGGTACTTCGCTGGCCCAGGTCGAGCGAAGCTCGCAGATGGTATCGGATGCAGCCCAGCGCCTGGGCCTGTCCATCGATCGTGCGAAGCAATCGATGAACGCGCAGCAAGGGGAAACCGAGCAAGTCGCCACCGCGATCAACGAGATGACCGCAAGTGTTGCCGACGTGGCACAGAACACCGAGGGTGCTGCGCGCGCGGCCGGACAGGCGAGTCAGGCTTCGGCCCACGGTCTTGAGGTCATGGCGGGCACCCGCATGACCATCGAAGCCCTGGCCAGCGAGGTCGATCTCAGCGCGCAAAAGGTCTCGGCCCTTGCCGTGCACAGTCAGGAAATCGGCGGGGTCATTGAAGTCATCCGCAACATCGCGGATCAAACCAACTTGCTGGCCTTGAACGCAGCGATTGAAGCAGCCCGTGCCGGTGAGCAGGGGCGTGGCTTTGCCGTGGTTGCCGATGAGGTTCGAACGCTGGCATCGCGTACGCAGGGCTCGACCGAAGAGATCCGCCGAATCATCCAGGAGCTGCAGCTCGCGATGTCGGCCGCCGTGGAGCAAATGAAGACGGGCAAAAACAGAGCGCAGGAGTGTGTGCTGTCTGCCGATCAGGCATCAACTAGCCTGGGAGCGATCAACGATGAGGTCGAGCGAATCGTCGGCATGAATACGCAGATTGCCAGCGCAGCCGTGCAGCAGCATGCCGTAGCGGAGGACATCAACCGTAACGTCACCGAAATCCGTAATGGCAGCGTCGTGTTGATCGAGGGGATAGAGGAGAACGCCCTTACCGCTGATGAGCTCTCGCAGCTGGCAGGCGAGCTGCGAACGGTAGTCTCCCGGTTCAAAATCTAACCAGGTCGTTCCGGGGCTCCGCGGCATCTAGGCCTGCCGCGGTTGCTCAGTGCAAGCAACTGTTTGCAGCAGGCCGCTAATCGTTCGCTAACTGATCGGCAAGAAACTCGACCATCGCCCGCACTCGGCGGCTTGGGTTGCTGGTCGCCGTCACGGCGTACAGGTCGACGTGGGGCAGGGCGAAGTCGTCCAGAGCCGTTTCCAGCGCGCCGCTTTCCAACTCCCTGCGCACCTCCCAGCGATTCTTGATCATGATTCCGTAGCCCTGCATGGCCCAACTACGCAGCACGCCACCGTCGTTGGCGATGCGGTTGCCGCTGACGCGGATCGAGGCCGTCTTGCCGTCGACCAAGAAGGGCCAGGTGGAGAAAGCCACGCCCGGGCGGTGCAGCAGTAAGCAGTTGTGCTCGACCAATTGCTCGGGGTGCTCCGGCTTGCCCCTGGACTGCCAATAGCCAGGTGTCGCGCAGATGATTCTTTGGCTGCGAATCAGCCCCCGAGACACCAGGTTCGAGTCCACCAGCGGGCCGTTGCGTAGGGCTATGTCCAGGTTGTTTTCGATGAAGTCGACCACTCCATCGCTCAACAGCAAGGTGACCTGGATATCGGGGTGCAGCTCCATGAACCGGTCAATGATGGGAACCAGTTTCAGGCGCCCGAAATCACTGGTTGCGGTGATGCGTATTGGTCCTCTCAGCGAACATTCCGGACGTATGGAGTCGATGGAGTTGCTCCAGTCAATGAGCAGTCGCCTGGCGTTGGCCAGGAACTGTTCACCCTCGTGGGTGAACGTCAGCTTGCGTGTGGAGCGGATGATCAGTGGCGTACCTGTCTGCTCCTCCAATTGCTGCAGGGCCAGTGTGACCGTCGAGCTCGCTACCGAGTTTCGACGGGCGGCGGCGCTCAGGTTGCCGGTTTCGGCGATGCTGACGAACAGGCGTAGTGCGTCGAACGTGTCCATCCCGGTAAGCCTCGAAGAAAGGAGGGAAGTGCAAGACCATAGTTCGAGTATCTCGAAAAGTCATCTTGAGTCTGCCCCGGTTATCGAGAGGGGCAAAATGCGCCAGCATGAAACCCATCAACTGGATCAGGAGTTTCAGCAATGAATATCGATTTTAGCGGTCGCCATGTTCTGGTCACCGGGTCCACCAGCGGCATCGGCTTTGCCGCCGCCAAAGGCTTTCTCGCGGCAGGTGCGCGGGTGGTCATCAATGGGCGCAGCGAGGCGAGCGTGCAGGCCGCCCTGCAGCGCCTGGGGCCATTGGCGGCCAATGCCGTGGGCTTCGCTGCCGACCTGAGCCATGACGAAGGCTGCCAGCAACTGCTGGCCGAACATCCGAGTTTCGATGTGGTGGTCAACAACCTCGGCATCTTCAACCCGCAGGATTTCTTCGAAACACCGGATAGCGAATGGCAGCGTTTCTTCGACACCAACGTGATGTCAGGCGTGCGCGTTTCCAGGGCTTACGCGCCCGGGATGGTGGAGCGCCAATGGGGCCGCATCGTGTTCGTTTCATCGGAGTCGGCCCTGAACATTCCCGCTGACATGATCCATTACGGCTTCAGCAAAACCGCGCAGTTGGCCGTGGCCAGAGGCTTGGCCAAACGCCTGGCGGGCACCGGGGTGACGGTCAACTCCGTGCTGCCCGGCCCCACGCTCTCGGAAGGTGTCGCCGAGATGCTCGAGCCGGCGGTGCAACGCTCGGGCGAGAGCCTGGAGAAGGTGGCGGCGGACTTCGTCGTCGCCCATCGCGGCTCCTCGATCATCCGCCGAGCATCCAGCGTCGATGAGGTGGCCAACATGATCATCTACGTCAGCTCGGAACAGGCTTCGGCCACCACCGGTGCGGCGCTGCGCGTGGATGGTGGTGTCGTCGACAGCATCGTCTGACGCCAAGCAAGCGCGTTCCCCTTCACGTCAATCGAGAGCCGACGCTGCCCGATCCGGGGCGGCGCTGTCTCGCCCGGAGTTTCTCATGAATACATCGATCATCAAGGCAATCGAAGAGCGGCGCACGATCAACCTGTTCGACGCCTCCCGCGGTATCGACGAAGCCCAGATCCAGGAACTGGTTCGGCTGGCCACCACCGCGCCCACCGCGTTCAATCTGCAGAACTGGCGCTTCATCGCCGTGCGCAGCGCCGAAGCCAAGGCTCGTCTGCGCGCTCTGGCCTGGGACCAGGCCAAGGTCACCGAGGCTGCAGTGACCTTCATTCTCTGCGGGCAACTCGCCGATCATCGAACCCTCGAACACCGGCTGATGCCCAGCGTCGACGCGGGCTTCATGCCCGCGAGCATGCTGCCGCTCTGGGAGTCTGCCGCGAAAGGGCTGTATTTCGAGCAACCCCAGCGCCAGCGTGACGAAGCGATACGCACCGCCACCTTCGGCGCAGGCACCTTGATCCATGCGGCCCACGCGCTGGGGCTGGGGGCCTCGCCGATGATCGGTTTCGATGCCGAAGCGGTGGCGCAGGCGTTCTCCCTGGCCGAGGATGAAATACCCGTGATGCTGCTCACGGTAGGGCACCCGCTGCCCGGTAACTGGCCACAGAAACCGCGGCGGCCGCTCGAGGACGTGCTGACCATCGTCTGACCGGCCCATTCAAGAGCGCCTGCCCGCTGCATTCAGGCGCTCTTGCCTGGCGTTCGGCGCCCTCTGAAGACGAGCGGCGCCGATCAGCACGTTGACTCCCTGCTCCGATACCTGAACCTTGCGGCTGCCTGCTGCGGTCAACTGGCAGAGTCCAATGAGGTCCGGAAGGAGGGCACGGGTGACCGACAAGCGTATTACCGCGCAGCAACTCGGGCTCAAGCCCGGGCTCGACGGCGTGCAGGAGGCGGCTCTGTTCAAGTGGTTGCTTGCCAGCTTCCTGTTCGCTAAGCCCATCCAGCAATCCGTTGCCGAACGGGCCTACCGGGTCATCGTCGAGCAACGCCGGGTGGACACTCCGTCGAAACTGGTCGGTTGTAGCCAGCATGAGCTGGTGCGGATGCTCGGGCAGGCGCGTTACGTGCGATACGACCTCTCTACCGCCGAGCGCCTCCTGAAACTCGGCAGAAAACTGCTCGACGAATACGACGGTGAACTCACCACCATGCGTCTGCGAAGCCCCGGTCCGGGCGACTTTGCACGTCGGCTCATGGCGTTCGAGGGCATAGGGCCGAAGACCGTGGAGATCTTCATGGCAGAGGCGGAACCGGGGTTGTACGGCAGTTCGTCGGCAGGCTGAGAGGGCGTTCGAACCCATCGCCAGCGAGCCTGAGCCGTTGCCGGGCGTCTGCACTGCAGCATGGCAAGGCGTCGGCTGGTTCGGAATCAGCTGTCTGCCCAATTGAATCGGCCGAGGTAGGTGATTGTCGCTGTGCTCTCGGGCGAGCGTGCTACGGGCTTCGCTCGAGTGGCCGCTGGGCGACGATCACCCCAGATGGCATCTGGCCCGACCATGATGAAGTGAGTGAATGCCGCGGCTTTGTCGCTAACCAGTGCCCGCTCGACTGTGCTGCGGATTTGCGAAGTGACGTTGTAAGGTGCATCTGCAAGCTCGACGAAATCCGAGTCCATGTAGAATTCCAGCTCTTCAGCCAGTCGCCAGTTCGGATTACGGTCCTCCCATGCGTCATATTCAGCTTCGGACGCGTTTTCAGGAGGCTCTGGCTCCCACTGTTCGAATACATACAGGCGTGCCTCTGCATCACTGGCAAAGGTCGCGCCGAAAAGATGGAAGGGCCAGTAACTATCGATTTGCATGGTTCGGTCTCGGGGGATTGATAGCGTTCCGCCGCCGAGGGTGCACCAGGCTCAGGCATAGAAGGCCAGGGCCAGGAGCGGACTACCGCCAGTAGTGACGACGCGCCAGTTGACGAACGCGGTGCATTCCACGAGCGCCTCGAACAGCTCGGGACAACGGCGCTTGAGATCCCTGGCATTGTCGACGACCAACGAGAGCGTGTGGCCTGGTTGAACGTGCACCGTGGTCATTTCAGCGTTGGGGTCATCGAGGTATGAAAGGCAATCTACCCAGGCATCCATGTTATGGCCATAGAACTTCGGGAAGCCGAACGCTTCTACGAACACCTCATGGAATGTCCGCCAGTCCGTAATCAGGTCCGCATCCACCGTCACCATCTTCTCTACCTCCATCGTGAAATGAACGCCTCTCTCGCAAAGCCGAGCCCATGTCTGGATGGGCGGGTGACGTTGAATTGATGCACCAAGCACCGCTTTAGACTAGGCGCCAGATCCCGATCCGCTCAAGCCCCAGCCGGAATCGCGCATCAGCGCAAGTGCCGTTCGATCCATTGCGCGACGTCGACGGTATCGATCTTCGCTCGTGCGTTGTAGCTGTCCGCCTTTGGCCATGCGACGCCCTTGCCTTCGGCGAACACCGCCCGGTACTTGCGCAACGAGTCGTCGGGCGCTGCCGCCAGCTCGGCCTTGAGTGCGGGCAGCGTCCATTCCACGCGCTGGACCTGGCGGTCGAGTAGCCGATCGACGGTGTCCGCCAGTTGCCGGTAGGTGAGGGTGTCGCCCGCGGTGAAGACGACCTGATCGACCCGCTCCGGTTCGAACAGGATGGCAGCGGTCAGACGGCCGATATCTTCCGGCGTGGTGACCGTCACGGCAGTTTCCCAGCTGCCCAACGCGCGCACGGTGTTCTGATCCAGGTCCACCACGCCGAACGCCGGCTCGAACAGAAAGCTGGTGAACATGCCGGTGGAGATGATCAGCCATTGCACCTTTGACTGACTGCGCAGCAGTTGGCGCACGTCCAGCTGTTCGTCGAACAGATTCTGCGGGCTGCCGCGGCCGATCACGTCGTAATCCACACCGAACTGCCAGGGTACAAAACGCTTCACATCCGACATCAGCGCTGCCCTGGCCAGCTTGCGCTGTATGCCTGGCCCGGCGGCGAACCCCAGGCAACTGACCAGCGTGTCGAAACCACTGAACAAGGTGGCGAGCGTCTCTTCGGCGTCGTTTGCGGCATCGGCCGACACGACCTCGATGCCCAGGTTGTCGAGTTCCTCGAGCGTCTGGCGTTTGCTTGGCGAGGTGGTGTCGAGGGCGGCTGCTCGCAGCATGACCGTTACCCGCGCTGCCGGCTGGGCGGCCAGTTCGCGCAGTACGGCCATGCCGAGTTCGCCGGCGCCGAGGACGAGAATGTTGTCGGTTTTAACGGGAGACTGTGGTTGCATCGGTTACTCGCAGTGAATGGTCAGTGATGTTTTTATCCTGTCACCATTGGCGAACATTCAGAAGAAGGCACACGAGTGATACCGCATGAACGCAATGACCGAAGAAGAGGTGATTCGCCTGTCTCAAGCCACCTGCGACGCACTGAGTGACGAGGACGACGGGCTCAAGCGCGAAGTCCTGACCCATGCGGGCAATCGCTGGTCACTGGGCATCGTCCATACACTGGGGGTAGAGGGAAAACTGCGGCACGCGGAAATCGGTCGCCGCCTGGCGGGTATTACCCAGCGCATGCTGACCCGTAGCCTGCGACAACTTGAGCGGGACGGATTGATCGCCCGTTGCGACCACGGCGAGGTGCCGCCACGTGTCGATTACGAGCTGACCCCGTTGGGGCGAAGTTTTCTGGTACGCATGGTGCCGCTGTGGACCTGGCTGCTGGAGCACGCTGAAGACTTTCGCGCAGCGCGTGTTCGATTCGACCAGGTGTGAGCGTGCCGGGGCTTATCGACGCTGGTGGTGTTTGCTGCGCCTGACTGATCGAGGTGGGCGCCGGTCACTCAAGGCGTGACCGGCTCGCCACGAAAACGCTGCAACTCTTCACGGGTCACCCGGCGGTCGCCGTCCGTGTCGGCGAGCAGCATCAGATCGACTGCAGCTTGCGCGTACTCCTGCTCGGTCACCTTGCCGTCGCGGTTGCCATCCCAAAGCTCGAGCGTTGCCTGTGCCACCGACGCCAGCACCTGGGCAGGCCAGACCATGTCAGGGTCACCCTCGGCGACCGTATAGGCCGCGATATCCTCTGCCGTGACGATACCGTCACCATCGCGGTCGATGCTGCGGAAGGTCGCTGGCGCCGCGGCTCGAGCTTCCTCGACGGATAGCGCGCCATCGCCGTTGCTGTCCTGCTCACGGAAAATCTCGTCGATCCCCGCTGCGGCCACGTTGCTGGCTGCGAGCGCTAGAAGCAGGCCGCTGGCGAGCGTGCGGGTAAGCGATGGCATGTTGAACTCCCTGTAGGTCGATATGAGAAGGCGGCACGGTGGGCCGCTTCGCTCGGCACCCTAGCCGCGGCCGCGCTCATGTTCCATAGCTCACATGTGCTAGTCGGTGGGGTCGACCTGGCTGGCGATGCATAACGCCGCCTGCGCCGTCAGGTGCTGGCGCGGGCATTTCTCTTCTGCAGGATCATCGAGGCTTCGTTGTAGGCCGCCTGGAACGTATCGCTGCCGATCCACTGCACTGCCGTGTCTTCGTCTTCATCGTGAAAGATCGCGCGGTAGACGATCAGCAGCCCCATCATGAAGTCGGTTGCCGGGTCTTCCTCTTCCTCGGCGATCACCAGCTCCAGCACCGGGTATTGCAGGAACACCAGGCTCATTGCCAACAAGCTGATGCCCTCGGCCATTTTCATGGCCTGGAACAGGTCATCGAAATGTGCCGGGTCGAAACCGTTCTCCTGAATATCCTTGAAATCGAAGGTGCTCAGGTCGATGTCGACATCATCGAAGGGTTCGTTGATCAGCGGGTTGGCCAGAACCGGGTGCAGGAGATTGGGCTTCGGCTTGCCCATACGGTTCTGCTTGGCCTTGGCTTTGGCCCGCTGGGCGCGTTTTTGCTGTTTGTCAGGGGAAGCCATGGGGGCGAGGTCCTTGTCCGTGCAGCCAGGATAATCGGGCGCCCATTGTATTCGGTCTCCCGCGCACCTGGCAGCCGCTATCGACCTGCCAGGCGCGAATGGCAGTTCGCGGTGTGGCCCGCACGTCGATCGGGCAGAGGATCACGATGGTCGATCGATCAAGCCTTGCAGGTTCACGAGAATCGAGGCGGCATCGTAGGGCTTGCGAACGATGCAGACGTCTTTCAGTTCGTCGGGAAGAGCGATGCTGTCGCCGTAGCCGGTCGCGAAGATGAACGGGATCTGCAGGCGCTGCAGTTCCTCGGCGACGGCCAGCGATGTGCCCGTGCCCAGATTGATGTCCAGCACTGCCACATCCGGTCTTCGGCTGGTGAGCAGTCTCAGTGCCTCGACTTCCGAGCTGGCCGTGATCACGTCCTCGACCCCGGCGTCGGCCAGGATCTGTTCGAGACCGACCGCAATCACCAACTGGTCCTCGAGTATCAGCACGCTGGAGTTGGCCAGGTCCTTGAGGTCCAGGGTCGGCAGGGCGATGAGCGCTGCCGGTTGCTCGGTCTCGGCCGGGTCTGCGAGAGAAAGATGTTTGGCCGGAATCTTGAAATGGCCCCTGAGGCCCTCAGGCAAAAATTCCAGGGCACTGGTGCCACCGAGGTCGAACGGGATGCTGCGGTCGATCAGCACGGAGCCGAAGCCGGTATGCGCCGGTGCTCTGACGGGCGGGCCGCCGGCTTCTCTCCATGCGATATCGCAAGCGCCGCCAGCATCGACTGACCAGGTGACCACCAGCTTGCCGCTCGCGCGAGACAGCGCGCCGTACTTCGCGGCGTTGGTGGCCAGTTCATGGAGGACCAGTGCCATGACCGAGTAAGCCCGGGCATCGAGCACCACATTGGGCCCGTGCAGTTCGATCGCATCGGCGGACGTGCGGTAAGGCGACAGCTCGGCATTGAGCAGCGCCGCGAGACTGCCACCGCCGTCGCCACGCACGACCTGATCGTGTGCCAGCGCCAGTGCCTGGATGCGGCCCTTCAAGGTCGCTACATAACCGCCGAGGGTCTGCGCCTCCGCGGTGGGGTGGGCCACCAGGGCGCCGATCAGCGCGAGGATATTCTTGACCCGATGGTTCAGCTCCTCGTTGAGCATGCGCTGGCGCACGTCCGCCTTCAGCCGCTCGTTGGCGAGCAGCTCGCTGTTGTGCAGCACGACCTCGACGATCGCAACGCGAATGGCCTCGCCGAACTGGCGGTCCTGCTCGGTCCAGGGCAGTGACTGGTGATGCACCGTCTCTTTCCAGATGGCGAAGCTCCTGCGAGGTGTCAGGCGTTCACCAAAGGATCCGCTCTCGTAGGTCTTGTTCGGGTCACCCGCCCAGTCCAGGGTTTCGACCACTTCCTTGCGGAACAGGATCAGGTAGTCCCTTGGGTGCTGAGACATGGGAATGACCAGCACGCCCGAGACGTCCGAGGCGTAATCCTGGGCAGCCACGTGCGCCATGGAAAGGCGATTGGAGGCCCAGGTACGGCCCTGCGCGACCCCTTCGATGAAGCACAGCAATGCCGGAGCGGCGAGCTTGGGCGGGGTCAGCCCCTCCTCGGACCAGCGGCCCTGCAACAACATGCCGATCCCGTCGCAGGGGATCAATGCCTTGAAATCCGTGATGCGCGAGCGGAAGAACTCTTCCATGTCCGTCGCGCTGTTGGCATCGAGCAGCAGGGTATCGAGCACCTGACGGGTCTGGGCAGCGGCCTCCAGCTTCTGCCGTGCGCGCAGCGTCTCGATATGCATGGAAAGAAATTCGCCGAACATCTCGGCCGCCACCCGCTGCCCCATGGTCAGCGTGCGCGGTGCGTAATGGTGGCAGGCGATCAGGCCCCAGAGCGCCCCATCGATGATGATCGAGATCGACATCGATGCGCCCACACCCATGTTGCTCAGGTACTCGCAGTGAATCGGCGAGACACTGCGCAGATGGGCGTAGGACAGGTCCACCGGCTCGCCCGACAGGTCCAGCGCGGGCAGCACCGGCACGCTCTTGAACCTGACATCCGAGATGATCCGGATCGGGTTGCGCAGGTACAGGGCGCGGGCCTGCTGAGGGATATCCGAGGCCGGGAAATACTGCCCCAGGAAACTCTCCAGGTCGCTGCGCTTGGACTCGGCAATCACCTTGCCGGCACCGTCGGCGCCAAGCTGGTAGATCATCACCCGGTCATAGCCAAGCATGGCGCGGACCATGCGTGCCGAATCGCGAAAGAGTTTGTCGGTCCGATCGATCTCGCGGACTTGCGCGATGAGCGTGCGGGCCAGCTCGATCGGTTCGGCGATGCTCGCGCCGCAGGGCTCGAACTCGATGATCGCGGTGCCCTTGAACAGATGCGCCGCGATGTCGAAGGTCCGGCCCGACGCCAGCGTTAGGCCGAATGTCAGCACCGGGCGCGAGCCTTCCCGGGTACGGGCAAGCGAGTTGCGTATCGAATGAGCGGCTTCTACCCCGACCACCGCTTCCAGTCGCTGGTCGTTCAGATCGCCTGCCGCACCGAGCATGTCCGGGGCATTGGCGGAATGACGCAGGACGATGCTCGCCGATGCGTTGCAGGCCAGCAGGCAGCCGTGCGGCTGGATGCTGCCCGGAAATTGGATCGCCTCGCGATCACAGTTGGTCAGGTTAACGCGAGGTTCGAGAGTCATTGGCACTGCCGGTTGATGGAAGGCCGGCTGCCTGAGTGGCTACCGAAGGAAATCGAGCGGTGAAAAACACCGCAAAATCAGTTTATAGGGCAATCCAGCGTTCGTCACTGCAGGACAACTCAGGGCGGTATCGCCGAGGTTCGGCGTGCTTGCACGACATTCATGACGATTGGCTGCACCCTCACCCTCCTTGGCAAAGAACCGGAAACAGTCGCTGGCCATGGCCTTTGCGGGGCCCGTACAGCGTTGGCCATGTCGGTACTGTTCATGAATCCAGCGTTGGCAAAAGATCGTCTTCATGCTACTTGTGTAGTTACATGAAGGGGCGAGCGCGATGAACGAGTACGAGAATCCAGATCACTGGAATGTGGCAGCCAGGCACTATCAGCAGACAGCCGAGCCATTCACTGCGCACTTTGCACGGGCGGCGCTGGCCCGCCTTGCACTGGGGCCGCACAGCCATGTACTCGACGTCGCGGCAGGAACCGGAGCACTGGCACTGGCGGCTGCACGAACGGGGGCGCAGGTGCTGGCGACCGACTTCTCGCCGGCCATGTTGGCCTGTGTGGCTGCGCAAGGGCTGCCTAACGTAAAAACGCGGGTGATGGACGGACAGGCACTCGACCTGCCGGATGCCAGCTTCGACGCCGTGTTCTCGATCTTCGGCGTGATCATGTTTCCCGACTGGCGCAAAGGCCTGGCAGAGATGCAGCGCGTAACCCGGCCAGGTGGTTTTGGCGTGGTCGCTAGCTGGCAGAAGCAGGGCGCGGCGACCTTTCTGCTGCTTGGCAGTATACGCCGCAACCTATTTCCCGAGCGCGTGGGGATGACCATGCCCGAGGCCGTACTGGCCTTGAGCGAGCCGGATGATTTTGCCGCGGCGTTGATCGAGGCGGGTTACAGCAACCCGGTTATCGAAAGCGTGACCCATGACTTTCAGGTCGATGTCACCGCGCTCGATGAGCCCGACAAGCTTTTCGGCATGTCGCCTGACTGGACGAGCCTGAGCGCTGCCGACAAGGCAGCAGTGATCGGCGAGGTACGCCGACTGGCCGCTGATCGACCTGTCCTCTCTGTTCCTTCGACGGCGTTGATTGCAGTGGCCACGAGGCGAGCCTAGCGTTTACTGAAGGCGAGACGCATTGCAAACAGGACGAAAATCAGGCCGGTCGCACGGTCCATCCATGTAACTACGCTCTCACTGCGCAACACCTTGGCCAGAGGCTGTGTCGCTGCAATTAGAGTGATCGACCAGAGCAATCCTATGACGACATGGATACTCACCAGGCCAAATGTCCAGGTAACCAATGGCTGGCCTTGTGGAATGAACTGTGGAAGGAAGGATACGTAAAAGATCCCTATTTTGGGGTTCAAGACATTTCCCATCATCCCTTTCAAAAACCAGTTCGGACTTGCCTTCTCATCTCCCTCAGCCGGTGATAACGACTTCCGAGGCCGCACCAGCATATTTAGCCCAAGCCATGCCAGATAGGCTGCGCCGCAGTATTTCAGAACGTTGAACGCCAACTCTGACACGGCAATAAGTGCCCCCAGTCCAAAAGCCACGGCTGCGCCCCAAAGCAGGCAGCCTGCATTGATGCCCAGAGCCGCTCGAATAGCCTGTTGTTTTCCTTCCACCGTGGCCGTTCGCAGTACCAGCGCTGTGTCGAGGCCAGGCGTCAGCGTCAGGAGCGTCGCTGCAAGGGTGAAAGCCAGGAGGCTGTCGGAAATTGACATGGATGAGTCTCTGCGAGAGGTGGAGGAAGGTTACTCCTAAAATGTGCCCCCTTAGAAGTTGCACCTGTAGGCCGCCCAGCGTCTGGCAAGATCGGGCCAGGTTTCACCATGACGCCACTGACGCGCACGCACCGGATTGAATTGCCGTTTCCAAATGGATAGCGCCCTTTGCCGTTCGGCATAACCCTGCGCAGCGTGCTTTCCAGTCTCCTTAAAAGACTCGCCCCATGGCTCACCAAGATTTAGCAGAAACGTCCCTTCATCGATGCGGTCGGTTGAAAGGCAGGCTGCTCGCGTGCTGATTATCCGCTGCTGAGCTTACTTGCCAGACGAAGATGTGAATGACGGAGGACGTGATGTTTCAGAATCGCCACGGTGTTGGCCGGCAGGGCCGAAACGCAATGGTCTGCATGGCGCTGTTTTCCGCGCTGGCCCTTCAAGTGGGGTGTTCGGCGGAGGAGGAGACGGCCCAGGCCCAGGCCCAGGCCGTCACGCCGGGGGCATCCGTCGAGAGCGGGGCATCGACCAAGCTGGCGCCCTTGAGCGAGCAGGACATCACCGGGGCCAAACTGCCGGGTGAGTTGGTGTGTACCTTCTCGGTGGCGGGTAATGCCTATCTCCATGTAGCGGGCAACGTTGCCAGTACGGCCGATGCGCAGGGCGTGGCGAAGCTCGGTGACCGTGTCGAGGCGATTCAGGCGCCTGGTGGCTTCGACGGCATGCTGCACGGCACGACGTTCAAAGGCGATCGACTGGCGATCGAGGTCAAGCTCAATGGCGACGCGGAGGGTGGTGGCGGCGGTGAGTCGCCTCACCATGCCGCTACCGCGACCTACCTGCTCGAGGACAACCCGAGCCGTACCCTCGAGGGGCGCTGGCAATGCGGACCTTGAACCGAGCCAGCTCGGTCGCTCGTGTAGAGGCTCATGGCGATGCGGCGAGGACCACCATCGCTACCGGGTGATTCGTGGCCTGTTCGGGCCTTCAGAGCATTCTGAAGGCCCTGCCCATGACCCAGGGCGCTGCTGTTCCTAGCGAAGGTCCAGTGCCACACGGCTGACGGCCTCGACCACTTGCCTTGCGCCTTGCTGAATGTTGGTGATCGCGACGCCCGCCTGTTCAGCCAACTCCAGGCCTTTGCCGGCCTGGTCGCGGCTCTGTTGGATATTCACGGCCGCGCGCTTGGCCAGCTCCTGGTTCTGGTCGACGACGTTGACGATCTCCTGAGTCGCGGAACTGGTTCGTGCCGCCAGCTTGCGGATTTCATCCGCGACGACGGAAAAACCGCGCCCTTGCTCGCCCGCCCGCGCGGCTTCGATCGCCGCATTCAGTGCGAGCAGGTTGGTCTGTTCGGCGATGCCACTGATGGTTTCCACGATGGCGCTAATCAACACCGACTGCGAGCCGAGCGCGTCCATGCTCTGGGTGACGGACTGCATCTGCTCGGCGATCTTTTTCATGGCCACCACGGCCTCTCCGACCACGGCAGTGCCGTTTTCCGCGCTTACATCGGTGCGTTGCGATACCTCGTAGGCGACCTCGGCGGCATGTTTGACTTCGTTCTCTTTCTCGACCTGATCAGTTACCACGCTGGCGAACTTGGCCACTTTGTAGAGCTGGCCTTTGCCATTGACGATAGGGTTGTAAGTGGCTTCAAGCCAGACGGTCTTGCCCTTCTTGTCGATACGCCTGAATCGCCCGGCGACGAAGTCGCCACGGTTGAGTTGGTTCCAGAACTCGGTGTAATGGGGCGAGGCGATGTCTTCGGGCGTGCAGAACATTCGATGATGCTTGCCTTCGATTTCATTGAAGGCATAGCCCATCGAGTTGAGAAAGTTCTGGTTGGCCGAAAGAATGCGGCCATCGAGCGAGAACTGGATGACGGCAGTGGATTTGGTCAGCGCGGCCGAGAGCTCGAGGCCATCACTGAATACATAGCCCAGTATGGTTCGCTTCCCATTGTCGGTTCTCGAATGGAACCAGCGGATATTCAGCTTGGTGCCAGCCCTGCTGGCGCCGTGATAGTTGCATTGCAAGGGCAGCACATCTTGCGGGTAAGGTCCCGCAGCGAGGCCTTTCAATTTGGTTTTATCCAGTTCGCCAATGCAAAGCAGATCGAAAATGCCTTTTCCCAGCAGCTGTTCACGGGCGAGGCCCATCAAGCCGCACAGTGCATCGCTTACCGAGATGACCCTGCACTCACCGTCGAGCTTGATCGTCGGGCACTGCACTTCCAAAAGCTCCATGGCCTGCTGCAACTGCTCGAGATCGTTAGCCAGTTTCGTCAGATCATGCTTCAGATGTCGATTGAACATGCTCGCTCCTAAAATGAGTGAAAGTGCCTACTCAGGCGTCTATCTGGCTCTGCATATATGCATGATGCAGGTTGCAGCTTCTCTCGCGGCTGGCGTGCCATCGCGATGCTTGGGGTTGGTTTGTCTGTGCCTGCAGTGAGTTTTTGTTTGAACTGAACTGGGTGAACGCAACGTACGGCCGCGCAAGAATCGCTGTAACGGTTGCACCTGCGGCGAAGAAACTCAGCAGGTGGTGCTGACTCTGTTCTTTCCGGTGTGCTTTGCCCGGTACAGGCATCGGTCACCGCGCACCAGAATGTCGGAAAGCGGCTCTCCCTTCGCGAACGGGACCAGCCCAGCGCTGATGGTGAAGCCCACGGGAGACCACTCACCGTGCCTGACTGCATCCAGCAATCGTTGCGCATAGGCCAAGGCGGTCTGCTCGGATAGCGTATCGATGACCACCGCGAACTCTTCACCGCCAATGCGCCCGTAGACAGCACTTCCCTCTACGGCCCGAAAGCAACTCGCCATGGCACAGAGCACTTGATCGCCCACATCGTGGCCATGGGCGTCATTGATCTTTTTGAAGTCATCGACATCAATCATCAGAAAGAAGCCCCCGGGCCTGGTTTCCGTGAAAGTCTTCAGCTTTTCCATCAAGGCACGCCGGTTGTAGATCGAGGTCAGGTAATCCGTTTCGGCAATCATTCTGTAGTGCGCCTCGCCCGCCAGCGTGTCTTCCAGTGACTGCCAGTAAGTTCGGTTATTGATCAGCCCTAGCGAAATGGAACTCACGAAGAGAACGGCGATGTAGGTCTGGTCTGAACTGCCTGACAAATTCTCGGTTAACGGAAAGACGATGGCCCAGGTTGCAATGGCCGCGATCACGAAGTCTATTTTCTTCCGAATCAAAAGCGATTCACCTGTCACGCAGATGATTGAGAATGCAAGAGAGAAATGGGTGTGCAGGTAGGGCTCCCTGTCGAATAAAAATTTATAGCTGAGTACGAATACGGCAACGAACAACAGGCCGCTGAAACGCCACGCAACTATCGATTTCGCGTACGCCTGCATGAGAAGAAGAAAAAACAGGGCCATCAGGGGAAGCAACGTGAACGCCGAGAAAAAATCCGCGCCACGAATCAATTGCACAATCCCCCAACTCATTATTGCCAGTAACTGAGTAGTGGCGATTCCTTTGCGCAGCAACGCGATCGTTCGTTGCTGATCCAATGTCAGGGTAATCATAGTCACTCATCAAAGGAGCCAAGCTCTTGAACCTCACCCAGTTCTACGCTGACTAGAGTGATGGCAAATGTGCAGGCCATCATCGTTCGCACGAAAGACTCGAACTTCGGGGTTACTTCGACGATATTTTTATGATTTTTGAAATAACCTCTGGTTTCGCCCTCTCGAACCAGTCGCATCAGGTGCGTACTGGATACGCATAACAGTGAAGACAATGCCGCGTAGGTTGAGGATTTGTAACCACCCTGTTCGTTACGGTTCTTCGACATGTCGATGTACAGCGCAAGTACCAACATGTAGCCGCCATCTCTGTTCAACATCCAATGCGCGTCCGGGACGATGATATCCAGCGTGCATCTGGCATCGAGAAGCTGTGCGAAGCCTCTCAGGAAGTGCTCGGACCTGCATGACGAATTGGAGGTAGTGAGAAACCTCAGATTCTCCATGCTCAATGACGCCAGGGGTAGCAAATGGGTGTCCAGAATCGCTTTCGTTTCGGCCAGAGCCTGAGCCGATGGTTCGTATACGCGCAGGCGCCCATTGCTGGGGTGGGTAATTATGGTCATGCGTTTGGTGATCAGGAAGAATGAAAAGTAGGACTCCAATGTATTCTTTGACAAATACCCACGTTCTTCACAGAAAGACCTTACGACGGAAAGCGTCATGCCTTTGGTCGAATAGAACTTCGATAGCAAGGCCAGCGCCACCATGTAGCGATCGCTCTTGAAAAGTGTTTTATAGAACAGGGGGTTTAATTTGTACCTGGCCATCATCAGATCGTAGTGATCGTTGATGACCGCTTCGATATCGCTATTCAGTAATTGTTTAGTGATACGATCTACACGTTCCCGAATGCATGCGTGTTTCATATAGGCCTCAGGCCACACGATAATTCATAGATGTCATGTGGCTATCATTGAGGGCTCACTATACACAGGCTTCGGAGTAACGCCACGATTACCCAGAAATGTTCCAGAAATCGCTGCTACCCTTGAAGAAATAGGGCGCGCACCAAAAAACGCGCCAAGCTGAAACGGGTGGGACGCCGCTTGTTCATGCGCAAGGATTATCAGGCGCTGGTTTCGATTGGCTGCAAAGTGATTCCCGTGCGCGCAACAGGCTTCTTTCGAGATCGAGCATCACCTGCATGACCAAGAGCCTGTTTCTGAGTTGCCCGTCACTGAATACACGCACGGCAATGACGTTTCCATCCAGGTCTTCGCAGACAATGGTAAGTCGGTCGGGCTGCCGCTCGGTGTTGACGTTGTAGATGCCTTGGAAAGTACGCGTCAGTGATTTAAGAAGAAGGTTCATAGGCACTCGATTGATTCCTGACAAAATCCGCAACCCGCGCGAATAACTCGCGGATTCGAATAAGTGCAGGCTACGCATCCACTCATGGCATATCCATGCTGCCCGAGTAACCATTTCTGGGTGATTCAGCATCTACCATGTTGAACGCCGGCATGAAACGGGGAACTACGAAAGATTATTCGACCCGATCTTCAAAGGCGATAGATGTATCGAAGTTGATCAGCAGATAACTACAGTTTGTATAGGGATATATCGATGCTTATCAGGCCTCCTGTTGCGCATTCAGGCAGGAGAGAATCACTCGATTGATGGCGTCGAATAACTGTTGGTCCATGCGCAGCATGGCTTCGCCAGCCAGCAGAATACTGAAGACCGAACCCAAGGCGATGCCGATCACCAGCGGGCAGGCCCAGTTACCGAGCACCTTCGCCAGCGGGCGCTCAGACCCCGTGCGCATGGCTGGCATGGCCTGCTCGAACATACCCCAGGGCACGGCGCAGTGCGTTGCCGCGGCGCTGGCGGGCGCAGCGATCCAGTACCTCGGCCGCAGCGGGCCGGGCATGGGTTTCGCGCATCAGCAGGTAGGGGTAGCAGCGCAACGCCCATTGCCCTCTCAGGGCGGCACGCGGCGGGACCGGGTGCATGGTATGCACGGGAAGGGCGCGCGCCTTGCCGCTGCGGCTTTTGACCAACAGGCAGAGCAAACCTAGACCACGGTAAAGGCCAGACGCGGGTCCCTGCCCGCCGCTCATGATGACCACTCCTGCCCGAGCAGCCAGCGCCTTAGCATCGCGCTGTTCACCAGGCGCCGTTTACCGAGTTTTACCGTAGGGAGTACACCGCGCATGGCCCAGCTGCGGGCGGTGTCGTAAGTGATGCCATTGCGATCTGCCCAGGTTTCGATGGTTTCAACGTCCTGTTGCGGGCCTATCAACTTGGAGGCGTCCAGCTCTTCCAGTCCCATGTCGTTCCGTGCCTATTCATGTCAATATTGCGAGTACTTAATTGCGTCGTGTTAAAAATACACATGTATATAATACACGTGACGCTTGTGATGTATATAAGACATTAATGGCGTTTTTCAATGGCAAACGGGATGGCCGATAGGGCGCTTCTATTGCTCAACAACACCAGTCTCAAAGAGTTGGCGACGGTGGGAAGCAAGGACTATGTGCGCTGGCAGAACATCAAACGGGGCAAAGCGCGGCTTGGTCCCGGGGAAATCGAACTGTTAGGCAAGACGCATCCGCAATACCGATGGTGGCTCATGACCGGTGAAGCCATGCCGGACAAAGGGCAGATCAGCCCTGAGTGCAACAAGGCTGACCCGGACAAGGATGATCAGGACACGCATTAATCATCGAAGGCGTGGCAGCAGCGTGACGCGGCCGATTGATTTGCCATGGAGGGTATTGAATGAATGCAGATTGGGACGACGCGCCCTCGAGAATCCGGCGCAAAGCTGGAACTGCCGCAGTTTGGGGCGTATCGCTGGCATTTGGCTTGTGCATCACTGGTGGTGGCCTTTATCTGGCTTCCGGGCAGATGACGACGAGCGCTGCAACGCATGCGCAGCTGTCGCGCTTTAGCGCTGACGCGTTACGCAAGCCCGAGGCTGTGCATGCCTCCTAGCCTGCCAATCAACAGCCCTATGAATCCCCCAGGATCGACGAGAAGAACTGGATCAGGCCCAGCGATGACGCGCATCGAGATGCCCAGGCAGAACTTCAGGAGTGGTCACGTGCTCGTGCGCAAGAACAGCATGATCGGCAAACCTCATTCAGTGATGCCAATTATGTGCCTCAAGGTGCCAGGAACCTTGTGCCATCTACCAGAGTGGCTAGCGAGCTGGTACCGCCGCGGCAAAAGCGCCAAGAGGTCGTAGTCGTCGGCAAAGCAGATCCCAGGCTCAGCGATTACTGCCCCTATGCGAAGGGCAGCATCGAGCATAGGAATTGCAAGGCACGGATCAACCTGAATACTCGAAATCGATAGTTGTATCGTTTTTTGTAGCTACAATTGTAGCTACATCAAGCAGGAGAGCCATCGTCATGGCAGTCACAGCCGATACCGTTGTTCGTGCGCGGATCGATACCGCCACCAAAGAAGCCGCCGCCCGACGTTTATCTGAGCAGGGTCTCAGCATTTCCGAAGCCATACGGCTGATGATGACTCAGATCGCAGCTGGCCAGGATCTACCCTATGACCGCACCCCGAACAAAGCCACTGCTGCCGCCATCGCCGAGTTGATCGCAGGCAAGGGCAGCAAGACCAAGTCCGTTGATGCGCTGTTCGATGAGCTGAGTGATTGATGCTGACGCTCGTACCTTCCAGCGCCTTCAAGAAAGACTTCAAACTGGCGCAGAAACGTGGCAAGGATATGGGCAAGTTGAAGACGTTATTGAATCTGCTCGCGAAACAGCAACCATTACCGAGTCGCTACCTTGACCACCCGCTGAAGAGTAACTGGAAGGGTTTTCGTGATGCGCACATCGAGCCTTACTGGTTGCTGATTTACCGGGTGGAGGGTGACGAACTCCAGTTGGCCAGGACCGGCACACACGCCGATATTTTCAATAAGTAGTTTGATGCGTCCCGCGTAGTGATGCATCGGCAGGTTCAGGCAAACCGAGCCAGGCATTGGCAGAGGCTACGCGCGCGGCGAAACCGCCCAGAGAACGCTGCAAATCTTTATCCCCGTCACATTGCAAAAGCCCCGACTGCGAAACTCGGGGTTGTCTCTTGGCAAACCAACCCCCCCGGCTCTAGATTGCCCGCTGCGCAACCCGCGCCTCGTAGAAGGATTTATGACTCATGCTCGGTCGCAAGACGCTTCCGTTGTTCCTGCTGTGCAGCATCCTTTCCGCGCAGGCGTTGAGCCAGGTGTACACCTGGGTGGATGAGAATGGGCAGAAGCATTTCGGCAGCCAGCCCCCTGCCTCTGAGCGGCATGCCGAGCCTGTGAACATCAACCATGGGTATGTGGGCGATGGCCGAGCGGCTGCCCCCCCTGCATTGCCAGCCCGCAGTGCTGGTGCTGACGCCGCTCCAGCCAAGGTCTCGAAGCGAGAGATGTGCAAGAGCGCCATGCGCTGGACGGCCATCGATATCGAGAACCTCAAGGAGATGGCCCTGGAGCGCAAGGAAGCCGGGCGAATCACTGCCGCCGAGTACGCGGAAGGGCAGAAGAACTTCGCCGGCATCGAGGAGCGGATCAGCATGCAGAACTGCGTCACCAGTTCGGGTGAGGACCAGCAGCGCTACGAATGCCTGTCCCGCGGGGCCGGCGTGATGGTCTGCTCGGGCCTGGCCGCCGCGGCGATGGAGGAGGGCATGGAAGAGGCCAGGAAGAAGATGAACAAGCGCTGACTTTCAGCTGCGCCGGCGCCGTATTGGGCGCTGCTTGCCAAGACGCGCGTACATTCTTCATCGCGCTCGCGAACAGTCGGAGGGCATCGGCGGCTGGGTGATTTTCTGCGCAGTGCCGTGCGCCTGACCGCTGGTTACCGCACTGCAACATATCCGTAACACAGCCTTCATAAAATCATCGCACTTCCCCCTCCTGTTCGAGTTTTCCATGAGCCTTGGTCGTTCGCTGCGTGCCCAATTGGTGTTGCTGATTGGCGGTGGTCTGGTGTTGATGTTGTTGATTGCGCTGGCGGGTTTCGCGCTGTTGTCGCGGCAACTGGATGGCTATCAGGCGCTGCTCGGTGGCCCTCTCGAAGAGGCGCGTCAGGTGGATGCCGCCAACCTGGCGTTCAAGATTCAGGTGCAGGAATGGAAGAACGTCTTGCTGCGCGGCGCTGACCAGACTCAGCGCAACCGTTACTGGCAGCAGTTTCAGGAAGAAGAGGGGCGCGTACAGGCGCAGATTGGTCACCTGATCGAAACCGCAGGCAGCGCCGAGCTGCGCCAGCGATTGAGCGAACTGCGCCGTGCACATGCCGAAATGGGCCAGGCCTATCGTCGTGGGTATGAGGCCTTTGCCGCGGCCGGGTTTTCCGCTCAGGCCGGCGACGCGGCAGTGAAGGGCATCGACCGGGCGACCACCGAGCAGTTGTCGTTGCTGGTCGACGAGCTGCACGAGCGCAGCCAGGCGAGCGCCACGCAACTGAGCGAGATAGCCCGGCGCAGCGTGCTGTTCGGCAGCCTGGCGATGCTTGGGCTGGGAATACTGCTGGCGCTGTTCAGTGCCTGGCTGGTTAACCGGCGCATCACCACACCACTGCTGCAGGCCACCGGGCAGCTCGATCTGCTCAGCCGTGGGCAGTTCGGTGAGCGCCTGAGCGAAGGCCGTGAGGATGAAGTAGGGCACCTGGCCCAGGCCGCCAATCGCCTGCGCGAGTTCATGCAGGCGCTGTCCCAGCAACTGCGTCGCGGGACCAGCGAGCTGGATGCTGCCACCCACGACCTGAGCAGCGTGGCCGGGCATATCGGCCACGGCATTCGCGAGCAGTTTTCGCGTACCGATCAGGTCGCCACGGCCATGCATGAGATGAGTGCGACGGCCGATGAAGTGGCGCGGCATTCCGCTGCGGCGGCCCGTGCCGCTGACGAAGCCGATCAGGCTGCCGGGGAAGGCGAGGCGACCATGGCCAGCACTATCGCCACCATCGAGCAGATGCACAGTGAGATCACCCGTACTTCTGAGGTGATCACCCGCCTGGAAAGCGACAGCGAGCGCATCGGCAGTGTGCTGGATGTGATCCGCGGCATCGCCGATCAGACCAACCTGCTGGCCCTCAACGCGGCCATCGAAGCCGCCCGGGCCGGTGATGCGGGCAGAGGCTTCGCGGTGGTGGCCGACGAAGTGCGCAATCTGTCGGTCCGCACCGCGAGCTCGATCAGCGAAATCCACCAATTGATCGCCAATGTGCAGAGCGCTTCGAAGGAAGCCACTGCGGCCATCAATGCCGGTGCGCAGCAGAGCGCTGCGGGCCGTGCTCAGGTCGGCATGGCCGGCGAGCGTTTGCACAGCATCACCCAGGCGGTGGAGGCGATCCGTGACATGAACCGGCAGATCGCTACCGCTGCCGAGGAGCAGACCTCGGTCGCCGAAGACATCGCCCGCAACCTGGCGGAGATCGTTTCCATCGCCCAGAGCAACGAGGCCGACCTGCAGCGCAGCGAGTCGGCAAGCCGCGCCATGCAGGGGCTGTCCGGCGACTTGTCGACCCTGGCCGCGCGCCTCCGGGACTGACCGCCGCTCCTCGCCGCATGCCTGCCATCGGGTGTGCGGTGAGCGCTTGCCCGGGTGCCATCAGCCGATCAGCAACAGGCCCAGCATTCCCAGTGCCAGGGCGATCAAGACCAGCCCCGAGAGCCGTTCGAGCAGCGGCAGCGCGCGCTGGAAACGCTGCAACACGCGCCCGTTGCCAATCGCCAGCGCCACCAGCAGGTCCCAGCCGAGCACCACGGCGAACATCCACGCACCATAGAACAGCTTCCAGCCGGCGCTGCCGTGCGCGTTGCCGAGCATGCTCGCCAGGCTGACGTAGAACAGCGCGTTCTTGGGGTTGAGGATGCCCGACAGAAAACCCATGCCGGCCGCCTGCATCCAGGTGATTGGCCTGGCCGCTGCGGTGCCTTGCGCTGCCTGCAGCACGCTGCTGCCCGCGTGGCGAATGAACAGCACGCCGAGGTAGAGCAGATACAGGCAGCCAACCAGCTGCAGCACGATGAAGGCTGCGCTGCCTGGCTGCAGGACCGACACTCCGGTAAACGCCGCCACGATGAACACCGCGTTGGCCAGCGCGATGCCCAGGCACGCGCCACTGGCCACTCGCCAACCGGCGGACAGCGACGTACGGGCCACCAGAAAGAAATCCGGGCCGGGGGAAAGCAGCGCCAGGAAGTGGGCGGCGGCAATGATCAGGAACTGCTGCATGGCGGGCATCGCTTCTCGAGAAAAGATGCCGGAAGTTTGTGGGGCGCGCGATGGGGCTGTATTGAAGGAAATCGTCAACGGTGCCCGCCCCGTCACCTGATAGCCACTGGCCGCGGCTAGTCAATAAATTGGCTTTCTTGCTAGGCTAAAAAACGACCACGTCCATCGGAGTATGGACGGCCGGTCAACCAGGCCACGTTCGCTGAGGTTGTGAATCACGACACATGGCCGGGTTGGAAGGTGAGCAGCAGGTCTCAGGTTGATGGCAAAGGTGGTGGCAAAATGCCTCGCCTCAAGGATGAACTTATTTTCCAGGTATGGATGTCATGCGCTCGTATTCCCCGTTGTTTTTCGCCGCCGTGCCGTTCATGGCGCTCGCCCAGACGCCGCCTGCG
>NZ_JARVSV010000022.1:0-61794 GCF_030209025.1 Pseudomonas sp. MEJ086 | reverse complement strand
ATGTCGGCATTGCATCGCGATTCGCCCGCAAGCGGGCTCCTACAGGTGAATGCAGTCGCCTGGGTAAATGTGTCACCGCCACGACCGTAGGAGCGCCGACCTCGGCGCGAAGCGATAGTGGCTGCACCGGGATGTCGGCATTGCCTCGCGATTCGCCCGCAAGCGGGCTCCTACAGGTGATTGCACGCGCCTGGGTAAGTGCATTACCCAGGAGCGTCGACCTCGGCGCGAAGCGATAGTGGCTGCACGGCGATGTTGATGCTGCTTCGTCACTCGCCCGCAAGCTCAGCCAGGCATAAAAAAACCGGGCTCGAGGCCCGGTTTTTCGTACGGCTCGGCGTATCAGCCGCGGCCTTCGCGGTAGAGGTTCTCGAAGCAGAAGTTGGTCGCTTCGATGTAACCCTCTGCACCACCGCAGTCGAAACGGCGGCCCTTGAATTTGTAGGCCAGTACGCAGCCTTCCTGAGCCTGTTTCATCAGCGCGTCGGTGATCTGGATCTCACCGCCCTTGCCTGGCTGGGTGTCCTTGATCAGGTCGAAGATGTCCGGAGTGAGGATGTAGCGACCGATGATCGCCAGATTCGACGGCGCGTCTTCGGCCTTGGGTTTTTCGACCATGTGGCTGACACGGAAGATGTCGTCACGGATCATCTCGCCGGCGATCACGCCGTACTTGTGGATCTCTTCCATCGGTACTTCCTGTACCGCGACGATCGAGCAGCGGAACTGGTTGTACAGCTTGACCATCTGGGTCAGTACGCCATCGCCTTCGATGTTCAGGCACAGGTCGTCGGCCAGTACCACGGCGAACGGTTCGTCACCGATCAGCGGACGGCCACTGAGAATGGCGTGGCCCAGGCCCTTCATTTCCACCTGACGGGTGTAGGAGAAGGTGCAGTTGTCGATCAGGCGACGGATACCGACCAGGTATTTTTCCTTTTCGGTGTCGCGGATCTGATGCTCGAGCTCATAGCTGATGTCGAAATGGTCTTCCAAGGAGCGCTTGCCACGACCGGTCACCATGGCGATCTCGGTCAAGCCGGCGTTGAGGGCTTCCTCCACGCCGTACTGGATCAGCGGGGTGTTGACCACGGGCAGCATTTCCTTGGGCATGGCCTTGGTCGCCGGGAGAAAGCGGGTGCCATAACCGGCGGCTGGGAACAGGCATTTCTTGATCATGTGTTTTCCTTGAGTGGTCAATGTTGCACAAGTCGCTGAACCGCTGGCATCAGGAGGTCTGGCGCAGCCGTTCGTAGTAATAGGGCAGTCGCAGCAAAGCGTGGCGCGCTGCAGCGGCGCGCCGTTCGTTATTGTCTCCGGGGAAGGTGACGGTCTCGCTGGTCACCCCTTCATGCTCGGCGAGACGCGTGGCGCAGGCGAAGCACATGGCGCCGTCGATCACTTCCTGGCCGCTCTTGTCGTCGGCGGTCGGTGCGCCGGTAATGGCCAGGATGATGTCGGCACTGCTGACCTTCAGCACGCCGATGGCCATCTCACGGGCGACTTCCTCGCTGTTCATGCCGAAGGTCTCGATGGTCTCCAGCTTGACGCCGAGGCTGGCTTGCATCGCGCGCTTGGAATAGGCTACGAAACCGCTTTCTAGCACGCCGTCACAGCCCGGTACCGCCGCGACGGTAGCGGCCAGCAACCCGGCCGTGGCCGACTCGGCAGTGCTCAGCACCAGGTTGTACTTTTCCAGGAAATGGACCGCCTGCTCGATGTTTTGCATGCTGGCGAAATTCTCCGACCCAATCGTTACTGTGTGTCTATGGCAGTGCATGGGGCACACAAGTTCCGGACAATTAGCAGAGACCATTTATCGAGCAGCCTGAACTCTTTGCACCGCCTGTTTTTCCCACGCTAGACAGCAGGCCGAACCCAAGGGGCAATGAAGTGAATACTCTGCGCAAGCTGCAAGACACCCATGAACTGCATGACGTGAGCGATAGCTCGATCCGCACTGCATTCATCCAGGCATTGAGCGAGAAAGCGCGCCCTCTGTTCGAAGAAGCAGCCAGTTATGCCCGCAATCACGATCTCGACGTGGTGGTCGATCTGGTGCTGGAAAACGACAAGCCGCGCCTGATCCTGGCGGTCAGTCGCCCCGATGAAGGTCTGGTGAGCAGCTACAGCCTGGTCGCCAACCTTGCCGCGCAGCGCATGCTGCACGAGGAGTACTACGCCGACAGCGGCGATATCCATCGCCAGGAATCGCTGCTGGCGTCGGTCAACGAAAAGGTCATCGATACCCGTCTGGCCAACTTCTTCCGCAAGGGCTTCGCCCTGCCACTCGATTACATCAACGAGCGTCATCCCATCGGCTTCTGGTGATCGCAGCGTTTGCCTGATCCTGGGCAATGTTCCCCTGCATTCGCTGACCTACAGTAGATGTCTGTCAGCAATGCGGGAATCGCCATGCAAGTGGATGTCGTCATCGTCGGAGCCGGGCCGGCTGGTCTGTGCCTGGCCCGTTCCCTGTCCGGCCACGGACTTTCCATTCGGCTGATCGAACGCCAGCCCCTCGATGCCGTGGCGAATCCGCCGCCGGATGGCCGTGAAATCGCCCTCACCCGTGCCTCGCGACAGACGCTGGAGTCACTGAACATGTGGCGGCATCTGCAGGCCGACGAGATATCTCCACTTCGTGACGCCCAGGTGTTCAATGGCTCCTCGCCTTACGCACTGCGCATCCTCGCGGCCTCGGCTGGCGCGGAGCGTCTGGGCTGCCTGGTACCCAATCAGGCGATCCGCCGCTCGGCGTTCGCGGCGCTGAGCGACTGCCCAGACGTCGAATTGCTGAGCGGTTGCACGATCACGGAGCTGCAGTGCTCCAGGCACGCCGTGGCGCTGCGCCTGAGCGATGGCCAGCACTTCAATACACGTCTGCTGGTGGCAGCCGACAGTCGTTTTTCGGAGACCCGGCGACGCCTGGGAATCGGCGCGCGCATGGAGGACTTCGGCAAGAGCATGCTGGTCTGTCGCATGGCCCACGAGCGCAGCCACCAACAGGTGGCCTGGGAGTGGTTCGGTTACGGGCAGACGCTCGCCCTGCTCCCGCTTAACGGCAACTGTGCCTCAGCGGTGCTGACCCTGCCAGCGCAGGAAATGAACGAGATGCTGACGCTTGCGCCGGACGCTTTCGCCCGAAACATGGAGCGCCGTTTCGAGCGACGCCTCGGGCGCATGGCGCTGATCGGCGAACGCCATGTCTATCCTTTGGTGGGCGTCTATGCGCAGCGCTTCGCGGGGCTGCGCTGTGCATTGATCGGTGACGCCGCGGTGGGCATGCACCCGGTGACGGCCCATGGCTTCAACTTGGGTGTGCAGAGCCAGCAGCGGCTGGCGGGGGTGTTGCTCGATGCAGCGCGCGCGGGTCGCGACATCGGCGCCCCCACCGTTCTGCAGCGATACGCCAGTGCCCAGCAGCGCGCCAGCTGGCCGCTGTATCAGGCCACCAGCCTGCTGGTGCGGCTGTACACCGACGATCGAATGCCCACGCGCCTGCTGCGCAATGCCGGGCTACGCCTGGCGCAGAACATGCCGCCGTTCAAGGCGGCACTGGCCCGGCACCTGACGCAGGTCACGGGCTGATTCAGCTGTCGGCAGCGCGCTGCATGTTGACCCGCTGACGCCACTCCATGTAGGTCTTGAGGAACAGCGTGAACAGCGCCATGCAGGCCAGCAGGGCCGCAGCGGTGAAGGCCGCCACCGGCTTGTAGTCGTTGTTCAGCTGATCCACCAGCAGCGGCAAGGTCAGGGTCTGGTTGAGGATGGTGCCGGACACCACCGAGACCGCACCGAACTCGCCCACTGCCCGCGCATTGGTGACCACCACGCCGTAGAGCAGCGCCCATTTTATGTTGGGCAGCGTGATATGGCGGAAGATCTGCCAGCCATTGGCCCCCAGACACAGCGCCGAGGTTTCCTCGTCGTTGCCCTGGGACTGCATGACCGGAATCAGGATGCGCGCCACGTAAGGCGCGGTGACGAACACCGTGACCATGACGATACCGGGCCAGGCGAACATCAACTGCATGTCGTTATCGTAGAACCATTGGCCCAGGGCGGTTTCCAGCCCGTAGACCACCAGGTAGCAAAGACCGGCGACCACCGGCGACACGGCATAGGGAATGTCCACCAGGGTGGTCAGCAGCTTGCGGCCACGGAAATCGTAATGGGTCACGCACCAGGCCAGCAGGATGCCGAAGCACAGGTTCAGCGGCACGGTGAGCGCGGCAACCAGCAGGGTCAGGCCGATCGCGTGCTGCATGTAGTCCTGGGAGAGGTTGTCGACCAGCACGCTCCAGCCGCCACTGAGCGCCCGGGTGAAAATCAGCGCCAGGGGAACCAGCAGCATCAGCGCGACTGCACCGAGGCCGAGCATGATGAGTAACCATTGATGCCAATGCTGAGGCTTTTTCATCGGCTCTGCCTCTGCCATTTGAACAAGCGCCCCTGCACCACCTGCAAGGCGAAGAGCAGGAACAGCGAAGCCAGGAGGATTACCGAGGCGATCGCCGCCGCTGCTGGGTAATTGAATTCCTGCAGGCGCACGAAGATCATCAGTGACGAGACTTCGGTCTTGAACGGGATGTTGCCGGCGATCATGATCACCGCGCCGAACTCGCCCAGGCTGCGCACGAACGCCTGGGATGCACCGGTGATCAACGCCGGCGTCAGGCTCGGCAGCACCACGTAAGCGAAGCTCTGCCACTTGTTGGCACCCAGGGTGCTGGCCGCCTCCTCGTACTCGGTGCCCAGGCTCTGCAGCACCGGTTGCACGGTACGCACCACGAACGGCAGGCTGGTGAACACCATGGCGATCAGCAGGCCGGGATAGGCATAGGCGATCTTGATACCGGCGGCGTCGAAATACTGGCCGAGCCAGCCACCGGGCACCAGCAGGGTCGCCAGGGTCAGGCCGGCTACCGAGGTCGGCAGCGCGAACGGCAAGTCCACCAGCGCATCGACCAGGCGACGGCCAGGAAACTCGTAACGGGTGATGATCCAGGCGATCAGCAGGCCGATCAGTAGCACGATCACCGTCGAGTAGAAGGCGCCGCTGATGGTCACCTTGTAGCTCTGAACCACGCGCGGATCGCTGATCGCCTGCCAGTATTGCGCCCAGCTCATGTCGCTGACGTACAGCAACAGTGCGGACAGCGGAAACAGGATGACCAGCGACAGGTAGAAGACGCTGAAACCGAAGCTCAGGCCGAAGCCCGGCAGCAACGGATTCTGCAGGAAGAAAACGGGGGTCTTGCTCACTCGAAAGTCCTTCAATGCACAAACCGCCGGAAGGTGGCGGTTTGTGAAATACAGCTGATGCAGCTCAGCCTTCAGCGATCATCACGATCTCGAAAGCCGCAGGGCCGACGCGCAGCAGATCGTTGCGACAGCCAAATTACCGGCCTTGGGCCAGAAGCTGGTCAAGAATAGCATTGCCGTCGAAGTGCTTGGCCGTGATCTCGTCCCAGGTACCGAGGACTTCGGTCGGGTTGATCAGGCGCAGATCCTGGAACTGACCAGCCGTCGCAGCGGCCACTTCCTTGTCCTGTACGCGGTAGTGGTAGGTCGTCAGCAGCTTCTGGATGTCCTTGCTGTACTGGAAGTCCAGATAGGCCTTGGCGACATCCCGGGTGCCCTTCTCGTCGACCACCTTGTCCACCACGGCGACCGGGAATTCGGCCAGCACGCTGACCGGCGGCACGATCACCTCGAATTCACCGGATTTGAACTCTTCGCCCTTGGCGATATTCACCACTTCAGATTCGAAGCTCAGCAGCACGTCACCCTGCCCGTTCTGAGCGAAGGCCACGGTGGCACCCCGACCGCCGGTGGGGAAGTTCTCGACGTTGTGGAGGATCTTGCCGACGAATTCCTTGATCTTGGCTTCATCGCCCTTGAACGCTTCGTTCGCGTACAGCCAGGCGCCCAGGTAGCTGTAGCGGGCGTTGCCGGAGGTTTTCGGGTTGGGGAATACCAGTTTCACGTCCGAACGGGCCAGATCGTCCCAGTTCTTGATGTTTTTCGGGTTGCCCTTGCGCACCAGAAAAGCAGTGGTGCTGTAGTACGGCGAGCTATGGTTGGGGAACTGCTCGGCCCAATCCTTACGCACCAGGCCACGCTTGGCCAGGATGTCCACGTCGGTGACCTGGTTGAAGGTCACGGTGTCGACCTTCTTGCCCTGAATGATGTCCTGAGCCTGGCGCGAGGTGCCGGCGAACGACTGGTCGATTTTCAGATCCTTGCCGGTCTCGGCCTTCCAGTGGGCCTGGAACTTGGGATTGATCTCGGCGAACAGCTCACGGGCGACGTCATAGGAGGCATTGAGAATCGGCTTGTCCGCAGCCAGCGCGGCGGCGCTACCGAGCAGCGAGGTGGTGACGGCAGTCGCCAGCAGGAGTTTCTTGAGCATGATCCAGGGTTTCCTTACGAGATGGATACGGATGACGGCTTCAGTCTGCTTGATGGCCTTATTCCGTAAAAGAATCTATTTATCATAAACATATTCCACTACGCACTAGAAAGGCCACTTCCCTCCTCCATTCCTGTAACCAGCTTTTAGCAAGACAGCTAAATTCCCAAAAAGAATTACCACATGAAAATTGATTATTTATGGATCTAAAAAAGTCTGGGTAGAGTCGGCACATACGCCACAGCGCAAGAGAACCACCATGACCCATACCGCCACAGTGATCGATTTCACCAGCTACCGTAAACGCCGCCAGGCGCGGCTCATGGCTGAAGCGATGTGGGCCATGTACGCGAGTCGTTTCAGCTTTCCGGCCGCTCAGCTACAAATGGCGCACGTGGATCAAGCCTGCCGGAGCTGAGGGCCATGACCACGATCAGCCCCTTTCCCGCCAAACCTGAAGTCGTCGGCGCGCCCGACGACAATGAACCTGACGACCAGACCAGCCAGTTGGTCGCCCACAACCTTCAGCGCCTGCGCTGCAAACGCAACCTCTCCCTGGATGCCCTCGCCCGCCAGTGCGGCGTGAGTCGTGCCATGCTGGCGCAGATCGAATCAGGTCGCAGCACGCCGTCGATCAAGGTGCTGTGCAAGATCGCCAAGGGCCTCAAGGTGTCGGTGGCCGCCTTTCTCGAAAGCCGTGCATTCGAAGGCGTCGCGCTGTTGCCGGCGCGCACCAGCAGGCGTCTGGTGAGTGCCAGCGGCGCATTCGTCAGCAGGGCGTTGTTCCCGTTCGATATCGCTCGACAGTCGGAATTCTACGAGCTGCGCCTCGCTCCCCTGGCCGAGGAGCAAGCCGATGGGCATGCTCCCGGAACCCAGGAAAACCTGGTAGTGGCCCAAGGCGTGCTGGAAGTCTGCGTCAACGAGGAGCGCTACCTGTTGTCGACTGGCGACGCGATTCTCTTCTACGCCGACCAGCCACACCGCTACCGCAACCCGGCAGACAGCGAAGCGCTGTGCTATCTGGTGGTCAAGTATCCGGAACGGCTGGACTGAAAACGCAGAAGCCCGGCGCAAGGCCGGGCTTCTTTTTGTGGCCTGCCATCCCTGGCGGTCGCCCTACGGGCGGTCGCAAGCGACGTCAAAAATCGCTCCTGGCGATTTTTTGCCACTGTCTACTGCTGTCGAATCAGCAGGTGCAGCACATCATCGGCATGCCATTGCAGCTCATCATCATCGGCATACCGGAATCCATCATCTTCATCATCAGTTCGCAGCAGCGCTTGAACATCATCATGTCCATACCGGGCATCGGCATCATCTTGCACATCATCATGCCGTCGGCGCTCATGCTGCATTCCATGGCGCACTGCATGGACGGCATCGGCATGCCCATACCCATGGCAGGCATCATCATCATGTTCATCGGCATCTTGGCCATGGCGTCCTGCGACATGCACATCATCGACATGTTGCCGCAGTGCATCATCATCGGCATGGCGCAATCCATCATCATGGACATCATTTCGGCGCTGTTCTTGAACATCGCCTTGTCCATGCCAGCAGCCGGCATCATGGTGCAGTTCATGCAGTCGGCCTGCATGTCGCAGCTCATGGTCGCCATCATCATGGGCATGCCCATCATCATCGGCATGTTGGCATTCATCGGCATTTGCATTGCGTTCATCATGGTGAACTCCTTGATTGGCTGGAAGGGTCTTGAAGCTGTTTCGTTGGAGGCGATTCTAGGCCGCTCAGCACACCAGACAAGCTGTCAGCAGCGCAGCCAAAACGGGCGTGTTGACGGGGAAAATCGAGCGATTTGTGTCACCGTAACGTGCCCCAGCGTCGGAAACGACGCTTCAGCGATCAGCGTAGATGCCATGAAGTGGATATGGACGTTATGGATATATCTTTCAGTGCTTAGCAAATAACCGAAGTGAATAATCGTTCTAACCTGAGCGCAAAAAAATCGTCCTGAAGGCGACACCCTTGCCTATTGCCTGCCTCAGACCACCGTCTGAGAAACTTCACGAGCCCTGAATGCAGCAAGGCCCGCCTGGTTTCCAGGGCGGGCCTTGCTGACTTGCAGTTGCCGTCAGGAGCGAATCACTCCTTCCACTTGCCGCCTTCGACGATGATCGCCTGCGGGTCGGTACCTTCCGCCAGCTCCGGGCGCACGTACTGGTCATACAGAGCGAGCAGGAACTTCTCTTCTCCCAGCTTGGCCAGCTCGTCGTTCACCCAGTCGCGCAGTTCGATATTGCCCTTCTTCACTGCAGGTGCGATCGGAGCTTCATCACCCAGGGTTTCGGGCAGAACGCGATAGCCCGGATTCTGCTTGGCCCAGCTGAACAGCACCAGGTTGTCCTGGGCGTAGGCATCGCCGCGGCCGTTGGCCAGCGCCTGCAGCGACTCGGAGTTCTTCTCGAACTTGAGCAGCTTCCACTCAGGATGGTTCTTGGTCAGCCAGATATCGGCCGTGGTGCCGGTGGTCACGATGGTGGTCTTGTCGGCCAGATCATCGAGTTTCTGCACCTCACTGCCGTCGGCCACCAGAGCCTGAACGGCGACACGCAGGTTGGGATTGGTGAAGTCCACCGCTTGCGCACGCTCGGGAGTGACGGTCATGTTGGCGAGGATCAGATCGACCTTGTCGCTCTGCAGGAACGGGATGCGGCTGGCCGGCTCGACCACCACGAACTCGACTTTCTTCTCGTCACCGAGCAAGTCCTTGGCGAAGCGTTTGGCGATATCGGTATCGAAGCCGACGTGCTCGCCCTGCTCGTTGACGAAACCGAACGGCGGTTTGTCGCTGAAGACGCCGACGATCAGCTTGTCGCGGGCCTTGATCTTCTCCAGGTAGCTGTCGCTCGGTGCCGCTTCGGCAGCGGGTGGCGTCGGGGCGGCAGGCTCGGCAGCGGCCTGCTTGGGTTCATCGGACGGGCCGCAGCCAATCAGCAGGCTGGCGGCGAGTAACGGGAATGCTAGGGCAGATTTGAAGGTCATTGCGCTTTCCTTTTGGGCATGTTTTCCACGTAGGAGAACTTCTCCAGAAACTGCTGCGCGCGTGCGGTTTGCGGGTTGCTGAAAAAAGTTTCAGGGTCGTTCTGTTCGGCGATCACGCCGCCGTCCATGAACAGGATTCGGTCGGCCACCGCCCGGGCGAAGGCCATTTCATGGGTGACGATGAGCATGGTCATGCCGCCTTCGGCGAGGCCCAGGATGACTTCCAGCACTTCCTTGACCATCTCCGGGTCGAGGGCTGCGGTCACCTCGTCGAACAGCATCACCTGCGGGTTCATGCACAGCGCGCGGACGATGGCGATACGCTGCTGCTGCCCACCCGAGAGTTCGCGGGGATAGGCATTGCGCTTGTCAAGCAGGCCGACCCGCTCGAGCAGACGCTCGGCCTGCGCGAGGGCTTCGGCGAAGGGACGCTTCTGCACCTTGAGCGGGCCGAGCAGGATGTTCTCCAGCACCGTCTTGTTCGGGAACAGGTGGTAGCTCTGGAATACCATGCCGATTTCCTGGCGCACGGCACGCCAGTCGGTCTTGCCATTGAGCTCGCGGCCGGCGAAACGCAGGCTGCCGCCCTGCCCTTGCTCGAGGCCATTGAGGCAGCGCAGCAAGGTGCTTTTGCCGCAGCCGCTGGGGCCGAGAATCACCACCACCTCGCCGCGTTCGACGCGCAGGTCGACGGCACGCAGCACCGGTGTGGCGCCGAAGCTTTTACTGAATGAAGCGAGTTCGATCAACGCGGTCATGCATGACTCCAGCGCCGTTCAAGCACACGCGAAGCGGCCGACAGCGGATAACAGAGCACAAAGAAGAACAGGAACAGAAAGCCGTAGATCAGCACCGACTCGTAGGTGCGTTCGATGATCTGCTGGCCTACCTTGATCACATCCACCACACCGATCAGCACCGCCAGCGAACTGGTCTTGATCAGTCGCGTATAGACGTTGATGGTCGGCGGCGTGATGCGTTTCAGGGCCTGGGGCAGCAGCACCTCGCCGTACAGCTGCCAGGTATTCAGACCGATTGCCAGGCCCGCCTCGCGCTGACCACGTGGCAGAGATTGCAAGCCGCCGCGCACCACTTCGCCCACCTCGCTGGCGCCCCACAGCGACAGCACCAGCACCGCGCACCAGAAGCTCGGCACGCTGATACCGGCGAAGATCGGCAGGCCGAAGAAGAACAGGTACAGCCAGACCAGCACCGGGATCGCCCGGAACATTTCCAGATAGACCCGCAGCACACCGTCGACCCAGCCCGAACCCAGGCTGCGCAGCACGCCGTAAAGCACCCCACCAGCGGTACTGAAGGCAATGGCCGACGCCGAAATACTCAGGGTTTCCCAGGCACCGCGGGCCAGTTGTGGCGCCGACACCCAGAGCAGCTCAAGACCCGAACTGGCCATGTTGCAGCCTCCTTTCCAGTACACCCAGCAACAGCGACAGCGGCAGGAACAGCAGCACGCACAGGGCGGTCATCACCGCGAGCATCTCGTAGGTCTTGTAGTACAGAGCGATGTAGCTCTTGGTGGTGTAGAGAATCTCCGGCACTGCCACCGCCGATACCACGGTGGTTTCCTTGAGCAGGAAGATGAAATTGGCGAACAGCGCTGGCAGGCTCAGCAGACCGGCCTGGGGCAGGATCACGTGGCGCAGCAGTTGCCAGCGCGACAGGCCGATGGACAGCCCCGATTCGATCTGCGCCTTGGGCACCGCTTCCACCCCAGCGCGCAGCACCTCGGTCAGGTAGGCACCGCCGAGAAAGGTCATGGCGATGATCGCCGCCGCGAAACCGGACAGCCGAATGCCGATCACCGGCAAGGCGAAATAGATGAAGAACAGCTGGATCAGCAACGGCGTGTTGCGCGCCACCTCGACGTACAAGCCGACCAGGCGGCGCAGCAAAGGCACCCGCCAGACCAGGATCGCCGAGTTGAGCAGCGCTACCAGCAAGGAACAGGCGATGGCAATGGCACCGACCTGCAGGGTAACGCCAACGGCTTTCAAAAAGGCCGGCAGCGTCGATAAAACGAACGGCCAGTCGAAGCTCATGGCTGCGCACCGCCGTCATACAAGGGGGCCTGCACCTGCAGGCCGGTTACCACGAACGAACGCATCATCGACACCAACAATCGACTGCCGCGTTGTGCGCAGCAGTGCAGGGCTAATTGCGCGCGGGGATCACCCGCGCTAGCAGGCTTTGAAAAACTATCTGCGTTGCCATCGCTGACGTTTTTCAACGGCCCGCTAGTTTCTGGTCACCGCTATCAGCTACCCGGATTGGCGTAGGCTTCTTCGAAGAAGTAATCCTTCCAGGAAGCCGCCTTGTTCTTCAGCACGCCCAGTTCATGCAGCTTCTCGGCGTAGATGAAGGTGCGTTGCGGCGAGACGGTGAAGTCGTTCTCCGGGTCTTCGATGATCTTCTTGACGAACGCCAGCGGCAGCTTGGAGTTCTCGACCTTGATGTACGTCTCTGCCGCCGCGGCCTTGTCGGCCTTGATGATTTGCGATGCCTCGACCAGTGCGTCGTAGAAGGCCTTGTAGGTCTTCGGGTTCTCGTCGTGGAATTTCTCGGTGGCGTACAGCACGTTGAAGGTGGCTTGGCCGCCAAGGATGTCGTAGGAGCTGATCAGCTTGTGCACGTCCGGGTTCTCCAGCGCCTGGTACTGGAATGGCGGGCTGGAGAAATGCGCGGTGATTTCCGAGCCACCCTTGGTCAGCGCCACGGTGGCGTCCGGGTGCGGCAGGCTCACGGAAATCTTGTCGAAACGCTGGAAGTCGGCATTGCCGTACAGCTTGGCGGTTTCGATCTGCAAGGTGCGCGACTGGAAGCCGACACCAGCGGCGGGCACGGCGATGCGGTCCTTGTCGCTCAGATCATCCAGCGTCTTGACCTCGGCGCGGTTGCTCAGCAGGTAGTTGGGCAGCGAACCCAGCGAGGCGACGGCCTTGACGTTCTGCTTGCCGTGGGTGCGATCCCAGACGGTGAGCATCGGCGGCACGCCTGCCGATACCACGTCGATGGCACCGGCCAGCAGCGCCTCGTTCATTGCCGTGGCACCGGAAATGGTCCGCCATTCGACCTCGATCTCGTCCAGGCCCTGGGCCTTTGCGTGCTTCTCGATCAGTTGCTGGTCCTTGACCACGTGCAGCACCAGGTAGCCGATGCCGAATTGCTGGGCGATGCTGATCTTGCCTTCCGCGTGAGCGGCCAGCGGGGTTGCCAGGGCGCCGAGCAGCCCCAAAGCGGTGGCTAGGCGGCCGAGTTTGAAGGTGTTGGTCATCGTGTAGTTCTCGTTATGTGATTCAGTAAAATTACTTGTGCATCCTGGTCGTTCCGAATGCCCTGCAGTGGGCCGATCAGCGATCCGGTTCCGCATGTAGGGTGGGCTTCAGCCCACCAACGGTGCCTCCAACTGGTGGGCTAAAGCCCACCCTACGACCCGTGCTGCACAGGTAGATCGGTGACGTGCCCCTGCCTATCAGCATGTAGGGTGGGCTTCAGCCCACCAACAGTGCCTCCAACTGGTGCGCTGAAGTCCACCCTACGACTCATGCTGCACAGATAGGTCGGTGACGTGCCCCTGCGTATCAGCATGTAGGGTGGGCTTCAGCCCACCAACGGTGCCTTCAACTGGTGGGCTAAAGCCCACCCTACGACTCGTGCTGCACAGGTAGATAGGTGAAGTGCCCCTTGTAGGGTGGGCTTCAGCCCACCAACGGTGCTTCCAACTGGTGGGCTGAAGCCCACCCTACGACCCGTGCTGCACAGGTAGATAGGTGAAGTGCCCCTTGTAGGGTGGGCTTCAGCCCACCAACGGTGCTTCCAACTGGTGGGCTGAAGCCCACCCTACGACCCGTGCTGCACAGATAGGTCGGTGACGTGCCCCTGCGTATCAGCATGTAGGGTGGGCTTCAGCCCACCAACGGTGCCTCCAACTGGTGGGCTGAAGCCCGCCCTACGACTCGTGCTGCACAGGTAGGTCGGTGACGTGCCCCCTGCGTATCAGCGCTGCATCCCCCAGCGCTTGACGGTGACGCGTTCCAGGGTGGCGAACACCAGGTTCTCCACCAGCAGCCCGATCAGGATCACCGCGGCCAGACCTGCGAACACCTTGTCGGTGTACAGCTCGTTACGGTTCTGGAAGATGTACCAGCCCAGGCCGCCCTTGCCGCTGGACGCACCGAACACCAGCTCGGCGGCGATCAGCGTGCGCCAGGCGAAGGCCCAGCCGATCTTCAGGCCGGCAAGGATCGACGGCAGTGCAGCGGGCACCAGAATGAACAGCACGAAGCGCAGGCCCTTAAGGCCATAGTTGCGCCCGGCCATGCGCTGGGTTTCCGAAACGCCGAGAAAACCCGCGTAGGTATTGAGCGCCAGCGCCCACAGCACCGAGTGCACCAGCACGAAGATCAGGCTGTTCTCGCCCAGGCCGAACCACAGCAGCGACAGCGGCAGCAGCGCGATGGCAGGCAGCGGGTTGAACATCGAGGTCAGGGTGGAAAGCAGATCACGGCCCAGCTGTGTCGACACCGCCAGGGTGGTGAGCAGGAAGGCCATGCCGATGCCGATCAGGTAACCCTTGACCAGCACCGACAGGGAAATGGCGGTCTTCTCCACCAGCTCGCCAGTGCCCACGCCTTCGATGAAGGCGCGTGCGGTCTGCAGGAAGCTGGGCAGCAGCAGGTCATTGCCCTGGTAACGGGCCGCGAGCTCCCAGATCAGCGCCAGGCCAAGCAGGATCACCGACTTGCGCAGCCAGCCCTGTTGCCAGAGGCGCTGCCCCAGAGACAGCTCGCGCTCGACCTTGAGGCCAGGCAACGGTTGCAGGGGGATTTCGTATTCCTCACGCCGTGCGGGGGAAAGACTCATGGTTTCAATCTCCTCAGTAGGCGATGCGGATATCGTGGAAGCCCAGCTCGGCGCCTTGGCCGCTGTCGACCTCCTCGTCGAACAGCAGGCGGTGGATGCGTTGCGCGGTCTGTTGGAAGCCCACACCACCGAGGCTGTGCAGGTCGAACTGATGACTGTTGATCTCCGCCCTCACCCGCCCCGGATGGGGTGACAGCAGCAGAATGCGGTTACCGACGATCAGCGCCTCTTCGATGGAGTGGGTGACGAACAGCAACGTGAAGCGCACCTCCTCCCACAGTTCCAGCAACTCCTCCTGCATCTTGCGCCGCGTCAGGGCATCGAGGGCGGCGAAGGGCTCGTCCATCAGCAGGATCTTCGGCTGCATGGCCAGTGCCCGGGCGATGGCCACACGGGCTTTCATGCCGCCGGACAGGGTGTGCGGATAGGCATCGGCGAAGGCGGCCAGGCCGACCTTCTCCAGATAATGCAGGGCGCGCTCCTCGGCGTCCTTGCGACCCAGGGTGCGCGAGGCCAGCAGCGGGAACATCACGTTCTGCTTCACCGTCTTCCAGGGCGGCAGTTGATCGAACTCCTGGAACACCACGATGCGATCCGGGCCCGGTTCGCGTACCTGGGCGCCGTCGAGACGGATGCTGCCGCCCACTGGTTCGATGAACCCGGCGACCGCCTTGAGTAACGTGGATTTACCGCAGCCGGATGGGCCTAGCAGCACGAAACGATCGGCACGATCCACCTCGAAGCTGACTTCGTGGGTGGCGCGTACGACGCGCTGCGGGGTGCGGTACTCGAGGCTGACCTTCTCCACCTGCAGAACGGTGTCGAAGGCGCCTGGATTCAGCGTGCTGGCCGTGTGGCCTTGCAGAGGGGCATTCATGGTTTTCAGCTTCCCTGACCGATGGCGGCGTCTTCGAAGAAGTAGTCCTGCCAGGTGGCCGGTTTGTTTTTGATGGCGCCGACACGGTGCAGGAAGTCGGCCAGCGGATAGGTATTGGTGGGGGTGACGGTGAACTGGAACTGATCGTTGTCGATGATTTTCAGCAGATCCTCACGGCTGATCTTGGCGCCGGTAACGCGGATGTAGGTGTCCGCGGCCGCGCCCTTGTCCTTCTGGGCGAAATCGGCCGCTTCGGCCAATGCACCGACGAAGGCCTTGTAGGTCTTGGGGTTGTCGTTGCGGAATTTCTCGGTGGAATACAGCACCGTCGGCGAGTTCGGGCCGAGCAGTTCGTAGGTATCGAGCACCACGTGCACGTCCGGATTTTCCAGCGCCTGATTCTGGAACGGCGGATTGGAGAAATGCCCGGTCAGTTCGGTGCCCCCCGCCTTCAGGGACGCCGTGGCGTCCGGATGCGGCAGCGCCACGGTGTATTTATCCAGGCGGTTGAACTCCTTGTCGCCCCACTGCTTGGCGGCGGCGTACTGCAGGAAGCGCGATTGCACCGACACGCCCACCGCCGGAACGGCGATGCGATCCTTCTCGGTGAAATCGGCGATGGTCTTGACCTTGGGGTTGTTGCTCAGCAGGTAGTACGGGAAGTTGCCGAGCGAGGCCACGCCCTTGACGTTCTGGCGACCGTGAGTGCGGTCCCATACGGTCAGCAGCGGGCCGATACCGGCACCGGCGATATCGATGGCACCGGACAGCAGCGCATCGTTGACCGCCGAGCCGCCAGAGAGCTGCTGCCAGTCGACCTTGATATCCAGACCTTCGGCCTTGCCATGCTTCTCGATCAGTTGCTGATCACGCACCACGTTGAGCAACAGGTAAACGATGCCGAACTGCTCGGCGATGCGGATCTGCCCCTCGGCGTGAGCGACTTGCGGCGCCGCCAGGCTGCCTGCCAGCAAGCTCAGACTCAGGGCGATGCCACCGGCGAGGCGGCCAAAACGGGGAACAGAGGGAAAGCGCTTACCTGCCGACATGTCGAGGCTCCAGTCAAAGGTGCAGAAATAGGGTTACAACGGGGTGAGGCGTCTAAAAAGGAACATCACCCTGGATCGTGGTGCGGTGCATGCGCCGGCGCAGATGGCTCGGGCAGCCGGTCGCCAGATGGATCAGCGCGCGGTTGTCCCAGAACACCATGTCGTTCGGCTGCCACTGGTGGCGGTAGATGAATTCGGGCTTCGCGCTGTGGGCGTAGAGCTCGGTGAGGATCTGCCGGCTCTCGTCCTCGGGGACGTCGAGAATGTGGGTGGTGAAGTTCTCGTTGACGAACAGGCCCTTGCGCCCGGTTTCCGGGTGGGTACGCACCACCGGATGGATCACGGCCTTGACCTCGGCCAACTGCGCCTCGGTGAGTGTCGGGCGGCGGATGCCCTTGAACACTTCATCGGCATAGCGGGCGGTGTAGGAATGCGCCGCACGCTTGCCATCGATGGCCTGGCGCAGCTCGGATGGCAGTGTCTCGTAGGCCAGTTGCTGGCTGGCGAACAGCGTGTCGCCACCCTCTTCCGGCAGCTCCTGGGCGAGCAGCATGGAACCCAGGCTGGGGAATTCCTTGTAGGACAGATCCGAGTGCCAGAACTTGCCGGCATCGCCCAGACCGATCGGCTGACCGTTCTCGACGATGTTGGAAATGATGAAGACTTCCGGGTGGTTGGCCAGCAGGAACTGCTTGAGCACGTGGATCTGCAACACGCCGAAACGACGGCTGAAATCGATCTGCTGCTGAGGGGTAATGCGCTGGTCGCGGAACACCACGACGTTGTGGTCGAGGTGAGCCCGGTGAACGCGGGCGAAATCAGCGTCGTTCAACGGGCGGCTGAGGTCGAGACCGACGATCTCGGCACCGACTGCAGCGGAAAAGGGGCGTACTTCAAAATTCTGCGTTGGCTGGTGATTGGCAGAACTCAAGGACACGGCAGACATTCGCGCAACTCCACACGTAAGGGCGCCAGCAAGGCGCATCTCAGAAGCAGGTGTTCGGCACCTGTATTCAGTCGTGCGGCGCGCCGGTTAGCCAGCGGGTACGCATGGGCGAACTATATAGATATAAGAATCTCCTTTTAAATATCGTTTTAGAATTAACTTATGGCTGGATCGTCGGTACGCCAGCATGGCGCTAGACGTGACTCCAGCGCCCATGCAGCCACCTCGCTGCGGCATCGAGCAGAAAGCCCAGCACGCCGATCAACAGCACCATCGCCATCAGCTCCGAGTAGGCCAGGCGGTCGCGTGTGTCGAGGATGTAGTAACCCAGCCCGGCACTGACGCCGAGCATCTCGCAGGGCACCAGCACGATCCAGAGGATACCGATGGCCAGGCGCACGCCGGTCAGCACGTGGCCGACGATACCCGGCAGGATCACCCGCAGCAGGGTTTCCCGGCGCGTCGCGCTGAGGCTGCGTGCCAGCTGCAGCCAGCGGCTGTCGAGCTGCTTCACGCCAGCGGCGGTATTGAGCAGGATCGGCCAGACGGCGGCGAACGCCAGCAGGAAATAAATCGGCTGATCACCGACGCCCATCAGCATGACGGCGATGGGCATCCACGACAGCGGCGAGATCATGCGCAGGAACTGGAATGCCGGTGTGGTCGCCCATTCCAGATGACGCAGACTGCCCACCAGCAAGCCCAGTGGCACACCGATGAGCAATGCCAGGCCCAAACCGATGAAAATACGCCGGAGGCTCACCAGGACGTGCTCGGCAAGCTCCGGACGCTGCAGCAGTTCGATCAGGCTGACCAGGGTGGCCTGCGGCGTGAACAGTGCTGCCAGGCCCTCGCCACTGCTGAACAACGCCAGCGCCAGCCACCACAGACCGAACAGGCTCAGCAATCCAAGCACGCCAAGCCCCCAGGGCCCGGCGTGTGTACGTAGCAGGTTGATCAAACGGTAATCTCCTCGACCCGCTCGAAGCTGTCCGGTGCGCCGAATGCCTTGAGGCCGCCAACCGCTTCGATGGCCGTGCGTACGAAACGATCATCGACCAGATCCCGGGCGGTGGCCGCCGGGTCGAGGTTGGCGAGAAAGCCATTATTGCCCTCGATCAGGGTGCCCTTCAGGCGACGAACCAGTTCCTCGGTGTAGCTGGGGAACGGATAGGGCTGGAAGTCGATGCGCTTGTCAGCCCAGTCACCGTGCTGGATCGCGGCGCTGGCCAGGTAGGCTTCACGCTCGCTGGCCGCGGGGGCAAGGACCTGCTTGAGCACTTGCGGAGTGTGTGGCGTGTAGCGATTGCTACCGTCCTTGGACAGCAACTGCGCGGCCTCCTCGCGGTGGTCTCGGGTCCACAACTGCGCCTTGACGATGGCGTTGACGACCTTCTGCGACCACTCCGGTCGGTTGTTCAGGTCGTGTTCGTGCATGAACACCACGCAGCAGGCGTGGTTGCGCCATACGTCACCCGTGAAGCGCTGGATACGGCCAACCTTGAGGTTTTCCGCCAGGGCGTTGAACGGCTCGGCGACGATATAGCCGGCGATGCGTTTGCTGGCCAGGGCCGGCGGCATGTCCGAAGGCGCCAGCACGATCAGGTTGACCTCGTTGGCGGCGAGACTGGCGGTGGTCGCCTTGCTCACCGCCGTCAGGCCGGCATCTCGCAGCAGCTGTTGCACCACCACGTTATGGATCGAATACCAGAACGGGATGGCCACGGTCTTGCCGCCGAGCTGTTTGACATCGGTGATGTCCGGCGCCACGGTCAGGCCCGAGCCGCCGACATGGTTCCAGGCCACCACCTTGGCCGGCACCTTGCTGCCGTACCGCGCCCAGACGGTCATCGGCGACAACAGGTGAATGACATTCACCTGGCCGGAGATGAACGCCTCGATCACCTGGGCCCAACTACGCAACAGGACCGGGCGCTCGGATTTGATGCCTTCGGCCTCGAACAGGCCGTTGTTGTGCGCCACCAGCAGCGGCGTGGCGTCGGTGATCGGCAGGTAGCCGATACGCACCGGCGCGTCAGGCTCGCTGGCCGCCCGCGCCTGCAGGCTGTTGAGCAAAGGCAAGGCACCGGCTGCGGTCAGCAGTGTGGCGAGTTTGAGAATGTCACGTCGGGAATGGGTCGGATCGTCCAGGCACATGCTGTGGCTCCTGCAGGGGTGAGGGTGCGTGATCGCGGCTCGCCCGCCGTAGGGTTTTGAGGATGTCGACGCGTAGCGCGCCAAGCTCGTCGACCAGATCCGCACGGGGGTGCGGCAGGTCGATGTGCCACTCGCCCAACGTGCGCGCCGGGGTGTCGCCCAGTAGCAGAATACGTTCGGAGAGCAGCAGCGCTTCATCGATGTCATGGGTGATCAGCACGGCTGCGGTGCGCTGTTCACGGATGATCTGCAGCAACAACTGCTGCATCTGTGCCCGGGTCACTTCGTCCAGAGCACCAAAGGGTTCGTCGAGCAGCAGCACGTGCGGCTCGCGCGCCAGGCAGCGAGCCAGCGCGGTGCGCTGTGCCATACCACCGGACAGCTGCGCCGGATAGCGGCCGCGGGCCTCGCTCAGGCCCACCGCAGCGATGGCGCGCTCGATCAACGCCTCGCGCTGGGCTGGCTCACGACGCGGCTGCCGAGCGAAATCCAGGCCGAAGGCGACGTTCCTTTCCAGCGTCAGCCAAGGCAGCAGCGACGGATCCTGAAAGGCCACCGCCACCCGCGGATGCGGGCCTCGCAAGGTTTCGCCGAACAGTTCCACCCTGCCCTGGCTCGGCTGCTGCAGACCGGCCAGCACCCGCAGCAGGCTGGATTTACCTACGCCGCTGGGGCCGAGAATGCTCACCACCTCGCCAGCCTGCAGATCGAGTTGAAACCCTTCGAGCACCGGCTGCCAGGCTGTGCCCTGCGGGTAAGCGAGGCCGATGTCCCGGGCCTGCAGTACCGTGCTCACGCCGACACCTGGGCGGCTTTCTTCTGCAGCTCAGCACGCAGTTGCACCAGGCTGGGGGTGACCACCGGCACGAAGGCCGACTCCCGCCAGCGCCTGGCGAAACCATCGCCATGGGGCTGCAGATAGGCGCGCCCGCCACTGGCCTGCAGTTCCAGTTGCAGAGCGTCAGCGACGCGCTCGGCCAGGCCGATGCGCAGGGCAAACAGCGCCGATGGTTGCGCGAGGAAGGTGCCGTCATGCAAGCCCTGCTCCAGGCGCAAGCGCTCGAGACTCAGGGTGCTCGCCAGTCGTTCGTAATCGCCATGCAGGATCGAGCGCTGCGCCAGCGCGCCACGTACTTCAGCCAGTGCGCGCTCTGCCAGCCCTATCGACAGCCCGCACTGCAGGCCCAGGAAGGCCGGGCGAACCTGCGGCAGAAAGCGCCTGGCGTCGGCAGCGATCAGCCATTCGCGCTGCAGTTGCGCCTGGTGCAACTGCAGCGCCGCGGTGTTGCTGGATTGCAGGCCGAGCAGTTGCAGGTCCTCGCTGCGCCCTACACCATCCAGATCTCCCGGAAATGCCGCCACGAACGGCTGGGCATCAGGCAGATCGATCGCTGCCGCCACCACGAAGCCGCTCTTGCGCAGATTGGTGACCCACGGCAGCCGTCCATTCAGGATCCAGCCGTCGTCGATAGGCGTGGCACTGACGCCCAGCTCCTCAATCCCTGATAGGTACTTCATGGCGTTCGACAGCCCGGTGGCGCCGGCCTGTTCGCCAGCGAGCAGCGCAGGCAGCAGGCGCTCGCGCAGCTCCGGGTTGTCGCCCTGCAGCAGATATTCGATGAACGCCCGCTGCCCCCAGAACACGAAGGCGGCCGTCAACGAATGGCTGGCCACATCGGCTATCGCACGCAAGGCGTCGACCACGTGGCCACCCTCGCCGCCCAGCGCTTTCGGCACGCCGAGGCGCAGCACACCGGCAGCCGCCAGTTGCGGCAGCACGGCCTCGGCATCGCACTGGCCGCCGTCCAGTGCCCCGGCCTGTTCGTCGAGCCAGCGGCTCAGGTTGGCATCCAGCATGGCGAAATCTCCTCTGCGGCTCACGCGCCGGCCTGGTCCCAGCGATAACGCTCCAGCTCCGGGTTGAGCGGGGTGTGGGCGAAGCTGTTGGCGAAGTTGCACAAGGTGGCCAGGCTCACCCCGAGAATCACCTCCAGGGCCTGGCCCTCGGTGAAGCCTGCTTGGAGAAATGCCTGGTACGCCGCGTCGCTGACATTGCCGCGGGTGGCGATGACCTCGCGAGTGAACTGCGCCAGGGTTTCGTAACGGGCGTCCGGCAGCTCGCCGCGGGCACGCAAGGCCTCGACGACCTCGGCAGGCAATTTGGCCTTGTTGCTGGCGACCGCCGTGTGGCCGGCAACGCAGAAGGCGCAGCCGTGGGTGGTGGCGGCGATCAGCTGGATCACTTCGCGTTCCGCCAGGCCGAGGCTGGCCTTGCCGTTCAGGCCGGAGACGGTGACGTAGGTTTCCAGCGCGGCCGGCGCATTGGCGAGCACCGCCAGCAGGTTGGGAACGAACCCGGAAGCGGCCTGGGCGTTGCGCAGAAAAGGCTGGGCCTCTACGGGAGCGGTTTCCACGGTATGCAAGGTCACGCGAGACATGGGATAACTCCTGGGTTGAGCGAATTACGATCCATTTTCTTGGTTATAAGAAAGCCCAACAATATGAGAAAGTCGCTATTACTTGCTCTTGAGTCTTTTCATTAGATGAATTCGTCCCTGCCCCCTTTTGAATGGTTATTAGAGAGCCTGGAACTGGACGCCAGCCTGTTCCATGTCGGTCGTTATTGCGGCAACTGGCAGGCCAGTACCCATGGCCTGGCCAGGGCCAGCTTTCATGTGCTGTTGCACGGTGACTGCTGGTTGCACCTGGACGATGGCGGCGAGCCCGTGGCGCTGCATGCAGGCGATGCGGTGTTTCTGCTCCATGACATTCGCTATCGCCTGTCCAATGCGGCGGCGGCCGATGCAGCACGCTGCAGCCCCAAGGTGGCGATGCAACCGCTGCAGCAACAGCCCCGCGAGGGCGTCGGCCTGGTCTGCGGGTTCTTTCATTTTCGCCCGGGCCTGAGCAGCCTGATCCTGCAGGCGTTACCGGCCTTTCTGGTATTGCGTGCCGGTGATCCGTCGCTGAGTGCGGCGCGCCGGCTGTTCGAGCTGATTCTCGACGAGTGCGCGCGCGGCGATGGCCCTTCCGATGCCTTCCTCGAACGGCTCAGCCATCTGCTGTTTCTCTACGTCCTGCGTGAACAGGGTCAGGCCGAACAACTCGGCGGTCTGCTCGGCCTGGCCCGTCAGCCCCAATTCAGCGCGCTGATCGAACAGCTCATCGCGCGCCCCGAACACAGCTGGCCCATGGAGGAAATGGCCAGCTACACCGGGCTGTCGCGCTCGGCGTTCTGCAAGCGCTTTCAGGAACTCTCGGGCACCTCGCCCGGGCAGATGCTGATCAGCCTGCGGGTTCGCCAGGCCACCCGGCTGCTCAAGCAAGGAGTCGCCGTGGCAGACGTCGCCGAGGCCGTGGGCTATCAGTCGGTAGCGGCCTTCACTCGAGCGTTCGCCAAGGTAACCGGCATATTGCCCGGGGCATTTCGCAAACAGTTCAACGGCGCTACGACACCCTGAAAATAAAAACGCCGACAGAAGCGAAGGCTCTGTCGGCGTTTGGGTCAGCGAGGGTGAGCTCGCCGCGTTTTAGAAAGCCGGGACTACAGCACCGGAGTACTTCTTCTCGATGAAGGCTTTCACGTCCGGGCTGGTCAGGGCGTCAGCCAGTTTCTTGATGGCTTCGCTGTTCTGGTTGTCTGGGCGTGCTACCAGGTAGTTCACGTACGGCGAATCCTTGTTTTCCAGCACCAGGGCATCCTTGTTCGGATTGAGCTTGGCCTCCAGCGCGTAGTTGGTGTTGATCAGCGCCAGGTCGACCTGATCCAGCACGCGCGGCAGCATGGCCGCTTCGAGCTGCTTGAACTTGAAGTTGTGCGGGTTGGTGGCCAGGTCCTTCGGCGTTGCCTGGATGTTGGCCGGGTCTTTCAGGGTCAGCAGACCCGCGTGCTGCAGCAGTTGCAGCGCACGGCCACTGTTGCTGGCCTCGTTGGGGATGGCGATGGTGGCGCCGTCCGGCAGTTCCTTCAGGCTCTTGTACTTGCGCGAATAGCCGCCGAAAGGCTCGACGTGTACGCCCTTGACGATCACCAGGTGGGTACCGCGGCTTTCGTTGAAGCTGTCCAGATACGGTTTGGTCTGGAAGTAGTTGGCATCGAGTTGCTTCTGCTCGACCTGCAGGTTGGGCTGCACGTAGTCGGTGAAAACCTTGATCTGCAGATCAATGCCTTCCGCGGCCAGCTTCGGCTTGATCAGCTCGAGAATCTCGGCATGGGGAACCGGCGTTGCCGCTACGGTGAGTTTTTCAGCGGCGAATGCCTGGGTAGCCAGGACGGAGGCCAATGCAGCCAACAGAAGCGTTTTTTTCATGATTGTTCTCGGTAGTTGCCGGTGGATCGACATCGGCATGGTGGTGGTCGGCCGCACAGGGTAGGACGGCGCGCTGAAGATACGGCGCGCAGATATACGATGAAAATACTTTTAATTCATTCCTATATTTCTTTTGAGAATAAGTAGAAGCTTACGCACTTGTTGTGTTTCGGGCTGTCACTTCTAAAGTGATATTCATCCTCCTTTTCGGCAGTGAATCCCCCCATGATCAGTGAAGCTCTGAGCCGATTCGAGCGCCTCGAACTGGTACCCCATGCCACTCCGCTGCAACACCTGGTGCGCCTCTCACACCACGTTGGCCGGGACATCTACGTCAAACGCGATGACCTGACCCTGTTTGCCCTCGGCGGCAACAAGGCGCGCAAGCTGGAGTACCTCGGGGCCGATGCACTGGCGCAGCAAGCCGATACGCTGATCACCGCTGGTGCGATCCAGTCCAATCACGTGCGGCAGACTGCGGCACTGGCTGCCAAGCTGGGCCTGGCCTGCGTCGCCTTGCTGGAAAACCCCATCGATACCCAGGAGCAGAATTACCTGCATAACGGCAACCGCCTGCTGCTGGATCTGTTCGGCACGCGAGTGGAGATCGTCGACAACCTGAACGAGCCGGACGTGATGCTGGTGGCCAAGGCCGAGCGCCTGCGCGCCACCGGCAAGCACCCTTACGTGATCCCGATTGGCGGATCCAATGCGCTGGGCACATTGGGTTACGTCAAGGCTGGGCTGGAGTTCGCAGAGCAAGTCAATGCGCTGGAGCTCGATAGCGGCACGGTGGTGGTGGCTTCCGGAAGCGGAGCGACTCATGCGGGCATGGCGCTGGCGTTGGCCCACTTGCTACCCGATTGGCGTGTGCTCGGCATCACCGTCTCACGGCCTGCAGACCTGCAGCGCCCGAAGGTACTGGGACTGGTGCAACGAACCGCCGAACTGCTGGGCATCAGCGTGCCGGACAATTTGTCCATCGAGCTGTGGGATGAGTATTACGGCCCCCGCTACGGCGAACCGAATACCGGTACACTCGATGCGATTCGTCTACTCGCCAGCAGCCAGGGATTGCTACTCGACCCGGTTTACACGGGCAAGGCATTTGCTGGGCTGCTGGATGGCGTCCAGAAAGGCGAATTCGCAGAAGGCAAGCCGATCGTGTTCCTGCATACCGGCGGTGCACCGGCATTGTTCGCCTATCAATCCCTGACGCCATAAAAATGGCATATGCAAATAATTTTTTATTATTTTATAGAATATATCTAGAACCATTAGAGTTGCCGCACTTCCACACACAACAAGACCCGAGGTTCAGCTATGACTTTCGCAACACTGCGTCGCCAGTTCCTTATCGGCAGTTTCGGCCTGGCCCTCTGCGCCGGCCTCGGTAGCCAGGCATACGCTGCCGACGATCTGCAGAAGATCAAGGACAGCGGCAGCATCAAGGTGGGCCTCGAAGGCACCTACCCGCCGTTCAACTTTCAGGACGAAAGCGGCAAGCTCGCTGGGTTCGAGGTGGACCTTTCCGAAGCGCTGGCCAAGGAACTGGGCGTGAAAGTCAGTTTTCAGCCGACCAAGTGGGACGGCATTCTGGCGTCTCTGGAGTCGGGTCGCATCGACATAGTGGTCAATCAGGTCACCATCTCCGACGAGCGCAAGAAAAAGTACGATTTCTCGACCCCTTACACCGTCTCGGGCATCCAGGCTCTTACCCGCAAGAGCGATGCCGCCAGCGTCAAGACTGCAGCGGACCTGGCTGGTAAAAAGGTCGGTGTTGGCCTTGGTACCAACTACGAGCAGTGGCTGAAAGAGAACGTTCCGCAGGCCGACATCCGTACTTACGATGATGATCCGACCAAGTTCCAGGACCTCAATGTCGGGCGCATCGATGTGGTTCTCGTCGACCGCCTGGCCGCATTCGAAATGGTCGCCAAGACGGGTGAGCGCATGGCCGTTGCCGGTGACGCTTTCTCCCGTCAGGAATCGGGGATCGCACTGCGCAAAGGCAATCCTGAGCTGCTGGCGGCCATCAACAAGGCCATCGAGAAGCTGCGCGGCGACGGCACCTTGAAACAACTTTCTGAAAAATGGTTCAAGGCTGACGTCACGCAATGATGCAAGACAGCCTCCAGTTGGTTCTGGATTCCTTACCTTTCCTGCTCAAGGGAGCCGTCTGGACAATCGTACTGAGCCTCGGCGGCATGTTTTTCGGCATGCTGCTGGGGTTCGGACTTGCCCTGGTCAGGCTCTACGCCATTGCGCCACTGGGTTGGTTGGCCAGGGTGTACATCTCGTTCTTCCGGGGTACGCCGCTGCTGGTGCAGTTGTTCATCATCTACTTCGGCCTGCCTGAACTGGGTGTGCAACTGGAACCGTTGACCGCCGCCCTGATCGGTTTTTCTCTGAACATGGCAGCCTACGTTGCAGAGATCATGCGTGCAGCCATCGCCTCGATCGATCGCGGCCAGTGGGAAGCGGCAGCCAGCATTGGCATGAGCAGGACCCAGACGATGATGCGTGCCATTCTGCCGCAGGCGATGCGCACCGCCCTGCCGCCGCTGGGCAATAGCTTCATCTCGCTGGTCAAGGACACCGCCTTGGCGGCGACCATCCAGGTGCCGGAGCTGTTCCGCCAGGCCCAGTTGATCACTGCCCGCACCTATGAGGTCTTCACCATGTACCTCGCGGCCACCTTGATCTACTGGATACTCTCCAGCGTACTGGCGCATCTGCAGAACCGCCTGGAAGCGCGGGTCAACCGCCACGAGGCGGAAAACTGATGGCTCTACCGGACACGAGCAGAAGCATGATCACCGTTCGCAACCTGACCAAGGCCTTCAAAGGCCAGACCGTGCTCGATGGCATCGACCTGAATATCGCGCCTGGCGAAGTGGTGGCCATCATCGGCCCCAGTGGCTCGGGCAAGACCACCCTGCTGCGCTGCCTGAACCTGCTGGAAACACCGGATGGCGGCAGCATTCGCGTCGGTGACGTCGAGATCGATGCCAGCAAGCCGATGGGCCAGCAACAGGGGCTGATCCGCAAGCTGCGTCAGCACGTGGGTTTCGTCTTCCAGAACTTCAATCTGTTCCCGCACCGCACCGCGCTGGAAAACGTCATCGAAGGCCCGGTGGTGGTCAAGAAACAACCGCGCCACATGGCCCTGGAACGAGGCCGGCAGTTGCTGGCCAAGGTCGGCCTGGCAGGCAAGGAGGACGCCTTTCCGAAGCGTCTGTCCGGCGGCCAGCAGCAGCGTGTGGCGATTGCCCGTGCGCTGGCCATGGAACCGGACGTGATCCTGTTCGACGAACCCACCTCGGCGCTGGACCCGGAACTGGTCGGTGAAGTGCTGGCGACCATCCGAGCCCTGGCCGAGGAGAATCGCACCCTGGTCATCGTCACCCACGAGATGAGCTTCGCCCGGGACGTGGCCAACCGAGCCATCTTCATCGACAAGGGCGTGATAGTCGAACAGGGTGATGCCCGCGAGCTGTTCAGCGCGCCCAAGCAGGCGCGTACCCAGCAGTTTCTCAGCAAGTTTCTCGGCGATGCCGTGAAGTGATCGAGAGGCTTCGCTCTGGATAATTACCGAGGGTAATAGGCGTCCCACAGACGGTTGCGAAACCTGTAGGTGGGATCCAGCTGGCGTTTGAGTTCGAAGTACTCCGGCGCCCGCGGATAAGCCTGGAGAAATTGCTCGCGGCTGGCGTGAATCTGATAAGGCAGGTAATGCCGCCCGCCACAGCGCAGGGCTGCGGCTATCAGGTCCTGGGTCCAGGCTGTGGCTTTCTGCCGCTCGCCGTCCGAGCTGCCCTGCCGGTAGTAGAGCACCAGAGCGAAGACCTCCTCGGGCGCCCAGCTCAGCAAGGTATCCGGGTCAGCCTTGGCATGGCGAATGGAGACGTTGATCAGCGTCGCCTGGTGCCGATGGGTCAGGCGCGCCAGCTCACCGATGAAGCGCTCAAGCTGTGCCGGCGGCACGAAATACTCTTGCAGCACATAACTGAAGCCCGGGCCGGATATCGGCTCCAGCTCGCTGACATCGAGGCTGGCCTCATGGTTGCGCCACTGCACCTTGGGGCTGCGGAACAGCAGCGGATCGAGCGCCGCTTCACGCAGCTTGATGCCCGAGGACGATCCACTCAAACGAATCCCCGCGCGCTGCAGCTGGCTGCTCTGTTGCCTTGGACTTAGCCGTTCTGTTTCGGTGAGAGCAGCCTCCGTGCGCCGATAGGACACGGCCCGCACCGTGGAGAAGTCACTGGGATAGAGGATGCCGTTGTGCATCACCAGATCCGCCTGGGGGGCGACCTCGCGATAGAACCAGGGGCGATAGTCCTGCAAGGGCATGACCTGGCTTTCTCTGGCGATGCGCGTGTTCTCCACCAGGCCCAGCGTGGCCTCGACTATCACCCCGAGGCCACCGTAGCCGCCAATCGCAGCATGGAACAGCGCGGCGTTCTGACTCGGGCTGGCGTCCACCACCTGACCATCGGCGAGCGCCACGCGAATGGCACGAACCGAACCGGCGATAGGCCCCTCGCCCACGTAACGACCATGCACGTTGACCGACAGCGAGCCACCCACCGTGAAGTTGGCGTACGACTGCATGATCTGCGGCGAGAGATCGTAAGGATCGACGTATTCGAGTATGGCGCGCCAGGTGATACCGCTTTGCACACGAATTTCCCGGCGCTCGGCGGAGAACTCGAGCACCTGATCGAGCCCGCGCATGTCCAGTTGCAGCGCACCGTCCGAGGCCGTCTGCCCACCCATGCTGTAACGCCCCCCGCCGATACTGACCGGCCCGGCATGGCGACGCAGCGCCTCGACGACATCCTGCTCGCTGCGCGGCACGACGACCCGCTCGACGACGACCTGGTTGAGGCCGGTGACGTCATTGACCACCTCCTCAGCGCAGACGCCCATGCTCAGCACGCACAGACACAAGAGCAAACGACGCATCGACCTTCCTTGGTGAATACAGATGGGTAACAGCGTTATCGAGCAGCTCGCCGCCTCTTGAATCAGTCGCGGTCGAGCAGGTGGAATCGGGGTAGCGAGAAGTGCCAGCGGATCGCTGCCAGGCGGATCGCCAGAACCACCAGCATGGCAATACCGGTGTCCAGCCAATGCGGCGTTTCCAGCATGCGCAGCAGCACGAAGGTTACCGCACCAGCCAGGCAGGCGGTGGCGTAGATCTCCTTTTTGAAGATCAGCGGGATCTCGTTGCAAATCACGTCACGCATCACGCCGCCCGCGACACCGGTCATGACCCCCATGATTACCGCCGTACTGGACGGCATCGCGTACTGCAGGGCGACTTCGGTACCGATCACGGTGAACACAGCCAGCCCGAAGGCATCGGCGATCAGCAGGCCTTTTTCGTGAATCGGTCGGGTCAGGCGTACCCAGATCACCGTGCACACGGCAGCCAGCGAAGCGACCAGAATGTAGGTGTCGTTGCGAATCCAGCTGACCGGATGATTGTCGAGGATCACATCGCGCAGCGTACCGCCGCCGAGTGCGGTGATGATGGCGATCACCAGCACACCGAACAGATCCATGGACTTGCGCCCCGCCATCAGCGCGCCGGTGATGGCGAATACCGCCACCCCGAACAGATCCGCAAGGTAGAACAACTGGCTCATCGACAAGTCAGTTCACCGGGGTACGCAGGGTGACGAATTCCTCGGCCGCGCTCGGGTGAACGCCAATGGTTTCGTCGAACACCTGCTTGGTCGCCCCTGCCTTGATGGCGACGGCCAGGCCCTGGACGATCTCGCCGGCATCGGGGCCGACCATGTGGCAGCCCAGCACGCGATCGGTGTCGGCATCGACCACCAGCTTCATCAGCGTGCGCTCATCGCTTTCGGTCAGGGTCAGTTTCATCGGCCGGAAGCGGCTTTCGAAGATCTTCACCTGGTGGCCGGCCTCCCGCGCCTGCTCCTCCGTCAGCCCGACCGTGCCGATGTTCGGCAGGCTGAACACCGCAGTCGGGATGTTCTGATAATCGACCTTGCGGTACTCCTCCGGCTTGAACAGACGACGCGCCACGGCCATGCCTTCGGCCAGGGCCACGGGCGTCAACTGCACGCGACCGATCACGTCACCGATGGCGAGGATCGATGGCGCCGTGGTCTGGTACTCGTCGTCGACCTTGATATAGCCCTTGTCATCCAGGCTGACGGTGGTGTTTTCCAGCCCCAGGTTCTCGAGCATCGGCCGGCGCCCGGTGGCGTAGAAGATGCAATCGGCCTGCAGGGTGCGGCCATCCTTCAGGGTGGCCTGCAGGCTGCCGTCGGCCTGCTTGTCGATCCGCGCGAGATCGGTGTTGAACTGCACATCCAGGCCGCGCTTGGCGAGTTCTTCATGCAGGTGGGTGCGCAGGGAATTGTCGAAACCACGCAGGAACAGCTCACCGCGATACAACAGCGACGTCTGCGCGCCGAGGCCATTGAAGATCGAAGCGAATTCCACGGCGATATAGCCACCGCCGACCACCACTACGCGCTTGGGCAGCTCTTCCAGGAAGAACGCCTGGTTGGAGTTGATCGCATGCTCATGCCCAGGAATATCGGGGACATGCGGCCAGCCACCGGTGGCGATGAGGATGCGCTCGGCACTGTAGGTCTTGCCGTCGACTTCGACGCTGTGTTCGTCGAGCAGCCGCGCATGGCCCTCGAGCAGGGTCACGCCGCTACCCACCAGCAGCTTGCGGTAGATGCCATTGAGGCGCTCGATTTCGCGGTTCTTGTTGGCGATCAGCGTCGGCCAACTGAACTTGGCCTCGCCGGGCGTCCAGCCAAAACCCTGCGCCTGCTCGAACTCATCGGCGAACTGCGCGCCGTACACCAGCAATTTTTTAGGCACGCAACCCACGTTGACGCAGGTACCGCCCAGATAGCGACTTTCAGCCACCGCCACACGGGCGCCGTAGCCGGCGGAGAAGCGCGCCGCACGTACACCGCCGGAACCGGCACCGATTACAAACAGATCGAAATCGTAGGTCATCACAGCCTCCTGAACAGATGCAGAGCATACCGTAAACGAAGCGCCCTGCCCGCCTGGCACATGGCGCAAACTTATCCTCGATGCGGCCGGTCTAGTCTCGATAGAACAAGGAGCTACGTATGCGCCCGATCCTCACACACCTGGCTCTGCACGTCCCCGATTTGCAGGCCTGTATCGATTTCTACGAAGGCTTCTGCGGCATGCACGTCATCCACCGCAGGCCCGGCAAGGGTTCGCAGATCGTGTGGATGGCCGAGCCAGGTCGCGAGAGCGAATTCATCTTCGTGATCATGCCCGGTGGCGAGCCGCGGCGCCTGGCGGCCAATGACTACAGCCACTTCGGCTTCGCCCTGCAAAGCCGCGAGGCAGTCGACGCCATCGCTGCCAAGGCCCAGGCGGCCGGCTGCCTGGTCTGGGCGCAGCGCGACGAGCCCTATCCGGTTGGCTACTACTGCGGGCAAAGATATTTTGTGTAAAGCAGAAGATTGGCAGGCGCCACCACGACAGAAATCGAAAGCACATCCAGCAAGCGATTGCAAGTATTTTTCCGTCAGAGTCTTGACAAAATGCCACTATCCGTGATACTATATATATAGAAATAGAGAAAAATTTCTCCATTTCAGTGACGGGTTTTCAATTTTCCCTCGCATAAGTTCAACGGTACTTAGTCACTCTACCGTCTCTCCGAAGTTGTTTCGCCCTCCTACCGTTAAGCAACTTCAAATTCTAGCCGGGTCGTGATTACCCATCGCCTGACGCCGCCACCGTCTGCTAGAAAGTGGCTACTAATTTTCGAATATCTCATGTGTTAATCCTTAGAAGACGGCTCTTGTCGTCTTTCTTTTTTGCCTGACACCATGACACACCATTACTAATCATCCTACTTACCTTGGAGGTAAACCTATGTCCGAAATAAAACCAGAACGTGCTTGTGAAGTATGCGGCGCCCACATTGATCATGATGCTAACCCACGCAAGGTGCATTGCAGTAACAAGTGCACAGTTGCAGCCTACAGGGCTCGCCAAAAATTGAAGTCACCAGTACCGAAAATCGGGCTCGCTGAACTCAAGTTAGAGCTACTGACAGCTATCACAGAATTTAAAGAAGCTTTAAAAATCATAAAACCACAGGAGACTAAATAATGACTGCAATCACTCACATCTATAACGAAGAAGATTTTCAAGCCCTGCTAAGTAACGAACTCAGTTTCTACCGTAGCCGCGAGCATCAGCCATACGCTAATCAACTCGGAGCTATCGAGCTTGTCAGTGCAGATTACCCAGCAGGCTTGCTTGTTGCCGTCATCGAAAAGATTAAAGTTGGTTATGACTTTGACGTGACCGCTCATACCAACATGAGCAGTGGCTATTCTTTTACATTCGTCACTCGACCTGTAGCTGACCAAGAGAAAGACATTGAATCTCTCACAGAGCAAGTTCGTGAAAAGTACAAACAGTACTTACAAGAGAAATACGATCAGCATCTTGAAAAGATTGTAGCTGAGTCGGTAGCTCGAAGTGAACGTGAGGCTTTAAAGAAAGTTGAAGCCGCCAAAGAAAAAGCAGTCGAAGCAGCTCGAAAAGCGGCTATTGAAGCACTAGGCGAACGACCATGAAACGCTGGTGGGATTACCCGCATGCAGTCCAGATTAAAACATGGAGAAAAGCAGAGCCTGAAAGCCATGAAAAGGACTGTGTGGAATGTAACGAGCGACATAAGAGAAATTCAAAATACTGCTCGTTCTATTGCCAGACAGTTGCCTTGAAGGAAGCGGCATAAGCCGCTTCAAATATTAAGAGGATTCAGAATGAAACTCGTCACCTGCAAAAACTGTGGCCACGTATTCTACAGCGTAAAGTTACAACCATTCTGCTCTGGTAGATGCAGAAAATCATATGGATTAATTAATCCGAAACCCGCTTGCCTTGATGGAGCCCAACATGAACAAAACCAAACCCTGCAGATTCTGCAACCAGCTATTTGAATTCAAATCAGCCAAAGCCCAATACTGTACTGAAGCACATAAGAAGCAATTTCAACGTGCAAGATCGAAGAAACTAGATGATCAGCGTAAGTACAGATTCTCGACTTCGGCATTCGTTTACTACCTTGCGGACTCGTGTCGCAGAAGTGGAACGATAGAAGTCTTGCCTAAGTCGCTCAGCGAACTAGAAAAACTTTATTCTCTGTACAAGTTTTCACTGAAAGCCAACGCATACGGTGAAGACGATCAATTTTCTTTGTGTCACATCTTCCCCGTTACCCATCCCCACTCCATCGGCACCATGTATGCCGAGAACCTGACAGTGAGCTACCGCGACCTTAACAGCAGTCACAGCAACGGCTTCACCGCTGGCGCTGGTCACAAGATCAGTAGAATTAACCTAAAACCAAAGTGGCTAGTACGCAAAGAGGATACTAAAAGCTCGGTAGTCGCAAAGATAGTTGAATACCTTGGCGAAGACTACACCGCCACAATCGCTGTTAAGTTGAAGCTTCAACCAGCTAGACGCCAAGCAGTTCTAGATTGGCTGGCTTCTTGTACTGATGATCGTGTTCCAGCTCTTGCAGAACGTGAGGGAATGACTACAGCAGCGCTTTCAAAGCTCAAAGCTGAGATTACTGGAAAGTCAGCTGGTTATGCTCCAGTTTCTGGAATTAACAGCAATGACGTGTTCTTGGCAGAACTCAAACGCCTATCACAGCACCGCCCCAACCTGGAAAAAGTTATCGAGCCATGGTTAGCAGCAACTGACACCATTCTGCCTCTTGTCTTCGATCTGCAATGGTGCGGCCCTTCCGAAAGTGAATACAAGGTAGCGTTAGAGCCGCTAAAAGGTCTCCGACAAGCTCAGTTCAACTTACTACACGGCGGGAAGATTGAGGATTTTCTAACAGCTCTCAATACCTACCACACTTCTGAAAGCCTAGTGCTGCCTTTCGCTCCTAAAGTTGTCCCTGTTTTTAAGGACGATACTGCCTCTCAGATTGAACCAACTAGGAGCGCTATTTTCACCGTTCAAGATTACGCAGAACTTGTAATCTTAGAAGCTGAATTTAACAGCGTCATTCATCCAGATTTATTAGAGCCTAACCACTTCGATATCGAGGATGATATAGATCAACCAGTTTTTGAACTATATAAGCCAAAAGAAAAACAGACCAATCACACATGGAGATACCACACATGAAACTGATCAACGGCAACCCAGCCGCTAATAAAATTAAGTCTTATAGCGTCGAAGAAAGAACATTCACATTAACACCGCATGCAATGGCTATCGTCGAACATTTTACTAACATATTCGCTGATAAAGCTGAGAGCTTCGACCACACACTCGACGTACTGCTTTTAACCTTAGACTCCATCGCCGATGACCTCGGGCTGAATGACAAAGAAGTCACCATAAGCGAATCAGGTACAACGTACAGCTTCAAACCTAAAACCATTATCACAACTCCCGAACTGAGGGCCGTATAACATGAGCGTAGATCGTACAAAGCTGCTACTTCTCCAAAAGTACGGCACACCAAGCATGAAAGAGAACGCAACTATCGTTCTCAAAGCGCTGCAACAAACTATCGTGGAAGATGAAGTTTCAGTATCCAAAGCTCTACTTGATAAGGCCAGTCAGCCATTACTACACGGCAGTGCATATGAAAGTATCGACGCCATCATCGAAGATATAAAACTCAAACTATCCAAGTCGCCTAGAAAATCTCAAGCGGATGTTTTCAAGCTGATGCTTGAGCAAAGAATGGGGGCGTAAGAGATGTCAGAAAAAATCATAGCGAGCTTAGTTGGTAAACTACGATTTGATGCTGATGCATCTGGTTTGCTTAAATTTGAACGTCTTCTTGATCGTGTTGCTAAGCAGATGTCGCAGCTTGACCGGCAAGCCCAGAGGCTGAACAAGCGGCTCGGTCTCAATCCCCAGGGTAATGCAAACATTCAACGCCAGTTGCAACAGCAACAGCGCCTGACCAAGCAACAGTTTGCGGATAGTTTGAAGGTTTCGAGACTTCAGTTAGCGGTGGATCACCAACAGCTTAAGTCTCAAAGCCTTCAGTCGAAGCTCAGCCAGCAGCAGGCCAAGCAGGAAACTGCACAACACCGTGCACAGCTTCAACAGATCAAAACTCAGCAAGCAGCCCAGGCATTCAGCCTTCGACAAGAACAAGGTCGTTTAAAGCTCCAGCAAGAACAGCTTCGTACCAGTGCAGCAGCAAGCCGCTTAGAAGCCACTAGAGCACGCACACAGGCCGCTTCAGATCGTGCACGTATCACGGCATTACGCCTTGAAGAACGCATCAACAAACGTCTCCCAGGTGCCATGCGTAGTCCTTCAGGAAGACACGCCGCCCCTTCCCCTTCCCCGTCGATCTGGCGTAGTGCTGGCGGTCGTGGTTTGGGTGGCTCACTCGGTCATGTTGCATCTGCTGGCCTTGGTGCTGGCGTAGGTGCATCGATCCCAAGTCTTGGCATGTTCGGTATGAACTTGCATCCAGCCGCTGTTGGTTTGGGGGCTGTCGCAGCAGCAGCCGTAGCAGCTCAGGCTAAATTGAACGAGTTCGCCAAGACAGACATTTCATCTCGTGATGAGCGCATGGTTGAACGTGCCAATTTTCGCGTAGCGACAGGAAGCCCAGCACTAGCCACACAGGCAGAGAATCGCCTAACCGCCCTGGCCAATGATCTAGGTATCGTCCGATCAGAAATTGCCCGTCCATACACCATGGCTACGGTGAACCTGACTGAGGCGGGAATGACCCCTCAAGAAAGCGCCACAATGCTCCAGGGGCTTATGTCCTTTGGCCGTGGTGCTGGGGTCTCGACGGACGATCAGGCAGGCGCTCTGAGAGCTATCCAGCAGTCCCTGAGCAAAGGCCAGCTCTACAGCGAAGAGATGCGTCAGCAGCTCGCAGAGAGGCTTCCAGGGGCGTGGAGTGCAGCAGCCGAGGCATGGTCACGTCAGACTAAATCTGGCCTCACTGGCGACAAAGCATCGCTACGATTTTCCAAAGACATGGAAGACCGCAAGATTGCAGGTAAGCCACTTGTCGAGTTCTGGAAACAGTTTGGTCAGGTGCTACAGGAACGCTCCAATGCCGGTGGCCGTCTCGATGAGGTTCGCCAGTCGGCTGATGCTTCCAAAGCTCGCCTTCAAAACATGGAGCTTGAACGCAGCATTCGTACGGCAGAGTTTAATGATGGGGCCCTGAAGCAATCCTCTGTCGAGCTTTACCAAGCAAAGGAACGCCTTCAGGTTTCGCTTGAAAAATTGATCCCAGGATTCTCAACGCTGGAATCTGCAAGCTTGAGACTGGAAACCCGTTTCGTCGATGGCAGTACGCGCATGGTTGCCTGGATCGAGAAGCTACAATCCAAGATCAACGAGCTTACTGGCGACCCTAAGGCCATCCAATACCTCGACCAGCTTGGTGCCAAGTTCGATCAGCTCACCACGCACCTTGAGCCACTGCTCACTTTGCTGACGAACGTTACGACGTTCATGGGCTCGGTTGCCTTCGAGAAGATCGGCGAGAGCTTCGACACCTTCCTGACACGTATGGATGAGGTTTGGACACGTCTAGACCCGATCCTTGCTGCGGTACCAGATGCTTTTGATGCCATCGTTAGACGCATTGAGGACAATGTAAACAGGCTATTCCGCATGTTCGGTCTGGAACGTGAGTGGCAGCAACACAAGGCATCTCGTAAGGATGGCTACACAGGGCGTCCATTCGATGCACAACCCCCACTCCCTTTACGTGAACCGTCGCCATTGATCCCGAAATTCACGCCATCGATGCTCGATACGCTCGCCACAAACCCCGCCCAGGCCATGCAGCAGCTGATCGATTCCAGCACGACGAACATGAATAGCATCACGACGAACCAGTTCCACGTAGCGGTTAACGCAGCAGGAGTGAACGCTTCAGAGATTGCTGACCAGCTTCAAGATCGTCTTGGACGCATGGCTATTGATGCCGCTCGATATCACATGGACAAAACTTTCAGCGTGGCCAAGGTAAACATGCTGGAAGCCAAACGATGAAGCACCTCAGCTCAGTTTTGCAGGTGCTCAATTCGATAGTGTTGTTTGTTTTCCTGGGGGTCGTCTGCTGGAACACCAGCGAGATCAGTACACGCATCGAGGCTGTCAGGTTTCAACACCAGCACACAGAATCGACGTTGTTACGTGCAATCGACCACCAGTCGCTGAGGGTATCCGAGGTGGCTGGAATCATACGATCACCTGCGTTTTGTAACCCGGCATACCTCAGCCAGAGTAAGACGACGATTAGTGCAGGAACCAACAAGATCGAAGTCCCAGGCCCAGGCGGAATCATCAGCGCTGGCAGTGTTTTCAACATCGGAACTGATGCAAAGAAACCCTGAACGCCTACTCCCACCTATTGCTCCTAAAAGTGTCCCGATTCTTGGGCGTAACTTATCGCCAGATTATTCGAGCTTAGGAGCTTAAATTCTCTCGTCACGCTTGTGACAGACAAAGGAATCATCAAATGGAAACAACACCCCAGCAGCACCATGATTGGCTTGCCAATCGATATGCAGAACATCCACCAATACGGCTAGCCACCCTCCATGACGAAGTCGAGGAAGAAGTGCTAGTAGACCAGCTATTCGCAGGCGTGGCACACGTCCGTGGCGTCTACGCAGAGCCGGTGAAACGAGGCCGTGGACGCCCTAGAAAACAACAATGAAAATTGCCCTGGAAAATCATTTTTAATAGATGGTTTCCCAGGGCTTTTCTATTCGTAGCACGTCTCTCCCCCAGCAATCACGTTACTCAACCCCTCTTGGGTTAAACAGGGCAGCTTTCCCCTCCTTTTTTGCAAAATTGCTCCAGATAATCAAAACGAAGCAAAACATTCCGCATCGCAGAGAAGGAAGGTGCACCCTAGGCGCTTTTAAAACCGCAAGAAGTTCTTCTCATGTTCCTCAGCGTCATGGCTCGTCAGTTGAGCAGAGGTTAGGTAGAGCCTGACGGGAGCCTTCTCAGCGTGCTCGTACAGGCTGTAGTTGTCTTTCCTCCATGAACTGGTTTCTATTTTTGTGTAGCCTTGCCCAAGCAGGCTCTGGTGCTCAGCAATGAGAGCATGCGTCCCCAGCTTGTATTCCAGTCGGTAACTGCCCATATCTCCCGCCATCGACAAGGGAATAGATTCCCCCTCATCCTCAGACCATGCCGCCTCCTTCAGCTTGTCGAGGTCGAACAAAGCGAGTTCCAGCAGCTTACGTAGGTGCTCGGCAGAGACGGCTTCGATATTGATTGTGAGCGCTCGTGGGTTGCTCATGAACGGATACCTTATGGTTGGACATACCACGATGATAGCGCCGTGCAGTTTGGTGTAGGGATCAAGATTCTCCTGGCTCATAAACGGTCGTATCTGACACCACCCAGGAGAACCCATGCAGCTGATGTCATAAATTAGGGTTTACAAGTTGTGAAACCAACCCCATAATGAACCCACGTTTATGACACCAAAGAGCATTCAGCCATGAGCCGCACTTTCGCCTATTGCCGCGTCAGCACCACAGGCCAGACCACAGAGAACCAGATTCAGGAAATCAAAGCCGCTGGCTTCGATATCCAGGCTCAACGTGCCATTGCCGAAACCATCAGCGGCTCCACCAGTGCAAGCGAGCGTCCAGGCTTCAACAAGTTGCTTGAGCGTATGGAGAATGGTGATGTGCTGGTGGTCACCAAGTTAGACCGCCTTGGCCGTAATGCCATTGATGTGCAAACAACCGTCCAGCTCTTGGAGTCTCAGGGCATCCGCGTGCATTGCTTGGCCCTTGGCGGCGTAGACCTAACCTCAGCTGCCGGGAAGATGACGATGGGCGTTCTCGCTGCTGTAGCTCAGTTTGAGCGTGATCTTCTGATCGAACGTACACAAGCCGGGTTGAGTCGTGCTAAGTCAGAAGGAAAGACGCTTGGCCGCCCTGCTGCAACTACCTCCGAGCAAGTGCAGGAGCTGAAGAAGACCAATCTCTCTCAGTCAGCTGTAGCCAAGCAACTTGGTTGCAGTCTGAGCACTGTCAAACGCCTCTGGAATGCCGTCTGATAGCTCGTGTGAGACGTCTACGTCGATTCCCAATAGCATCGATGCGGGACACGCCTACGGGAGCAGAGAACGCCTAATAGGAAGACACGCAGTGTCGCCCCCTCTGATATTTTTGATTTTAAGACGTCTCAGCTGTGGCCTGGGTGGGCTGTGTTAAACACCCCAGGTAGAGAGCTATCTTGATACTCGGCTGTCGCCTCGACGTGGCGAGCATCTGACCCATCAGATATTTTCTATGTTGAAACTGGAGAACGGGACGCGATGCATCCCGTTTTTTGGCGGGGGAAGGTTTCTACTTCTTGTCCGTGATTGCGTTGATGGCTTTAATCTGAAAGCTGCCGGGATATCGCGGCGACTCATAGTACCGCCCCACCTTTACAGCTGTGTTTATCAGCGCATCCATCGCTTGCTCTAAACCATGATCTAGGTACGCCGTGGATTGCTCATTAGCAGCGAACGGCAGATCAGGATTAGAGGTTACACAGGGAACAGATGGATGGCCGATGTGGTCGAGGTACTTGAAGAAAGCATCCTTTGCAATCACAAGCCCATAGCGGCGCCAGGCATATTTCTTGCCCCAGTAGTACCCACCATCAGTGGCGCGATGACTGACACGCTCATCGTTCTTGGCCCGATTCTCCGCGTAGATATCCGCTGATAGCTGCTTGGACACTTGATAGCTCAGCACCTTGTCTGCGGTATCCACCTTACCCAGTGCAGAGATATCGACTAAGCAACGCCCATCAGGTGCAGGGGTATACCCGACGTTGTATCGCTCGCCGTTGACCAACACCCTTGTACTATTCCCCTCAAACTCGTACACCCGGTCAGAACTCTGAGGGTTGAACTGGTGCAGGAACTTGCCTGAAGGCAACTGGGTAACCCGATAGTTGGTCACGATTAGATCGTGGATTGTGTGCAGCTTTCTGGACTTCATTTCCTAACTCCTTGGATTGGTGGAAAACCAGAAATATGGCCACTGGCCATGCTTTCAAGGACAGGAGCTGAATTTTTTTTCAGAGGAGGCCTTACCTGACTCATCTTTCGCCTGACCGGGCACTGGCTCAGAGAGACCGTCACCAATCTTCTCCATAGACTGTAGAAGGCGTTTATTGATTACGATCATCCGCTCTTGGTTATCGATGATCTTGGACACTGCCATCCAGAAGCCGCACGTAAAGCAGGCACCGACGAATATCCCCAATCCAGTCAGAACACCGATTCGATTCTGTGCAAAGAGAATGGCGAATGCTGCTGCAACCAGTGACAGGACAATTAACAATCCCGCAAAGAAATCCAACGTCTTGATGACTATATTTTCCATAGCTCCCTCCATGGAGCTATTGAACTTTTTATAAGCAAAAAACCACATACCACCATTTTGATACTAGCACCTACAGCTTTATATGCCAGTTGGAAGAGAGTGAATAAATTTTTTAATAGCAGCAGCCTCTTCTTTAGAGAGTCTATGATTCAAGACATACGTTACTCCCCTAAACGAAACAGGCAGTATTTCTCCTTCATGCTCGACACACACATTGATCAACGCCTGAAGAATTATTGCTTTACAGTCCTCACCCATATCATATTCAAAACCAACCTCACCATAAAATTGAGTCTCAAGCTCATCAGTTATAACGTTAGATATTATTTGAGCAGCATTGCGATTACTTCTCACCCCCTCTATCAAGCTACCGTTTAGCTTTCTTTTTTGCCGCAGTACACCGTAGCTCCCCATATAACTTTCATATGTATAGGCTGAAAAGCTTTCGATCCTCTCTCTTGATATTACATTTGACAGGTCTAATGCTATAAACCCAAACTTCGCCTGATCATCTTCTATCCGCTTTTTTATCTGAGACTTCGCTTTGCTCACATTTTTCGTGAGACTAGAGATACTATGTATATACTTACACTCAATTGCGACGATATCATCAATTATTATGTCGCACTCACCCTTTAAATTTATACTTACGCTATCAGCATTGCGAGGGATGAACCTTGCAGCCATTGACATTTCAAACAAATGGTCATTATAGCCCTCATCACTATCAATAGTATAATCAGCCCCACCTTCAACTATTTTAAGTAAATCCTTTTCGTTATAACAACCCTTGAGCGCAAGTAATTTGCTCACACTACCAAACTTTGCAACAATCTCCGCCAACCTTGAAATTGATTTATTGTCCAGTTGAGTTATATTGCGTAAATCTTTTTCAAACCTAGCCAGTCTGGTTGAGCGTATGTCGAATCTTGGTTTAAATTCTTTAATAGCTGCATCTAAATCCTCTAGTAACTTCTGAAAATCTTTCTTTACTTTCTCATAGCTATGCCTGCTTTCAATTCCGCTCATAGTTTTATCTCAGTCTATTATCTATAAATCACTCTGGTCGCTGACGCTTCCACTCGATGTATGGAGGGTTATCTATGATTTCCAGATCGTGGTCTTCCGGGTGGTCATCAGGTGGGAGTTCCCCGTCTTGCGGTTCACTTCCTCCCGCCCGCAACAGAGCGTCAACAGACTCGACTTCCCCATTCGGTAGTTTGATCCAGTGCGTCCGCCCTTTGCGTACATACCCGGCGTATTCGTAAACCTCATCACCAACCCGCATTACCCCATGCTCATCACAGACGATGCGGTATCCGCCGAGCTGGAGCGTTTTGGCTAGAGCGAATGGATCGCCATTGATCGTCTTGTACACATCGCTGATAAGCACTGTCCCGCTGTTGCCCACTTTAGGTAACGCCGCAAGTTGTCTTGTTATGTCAGCATGCTCTGCCTTCAATGCCTGATATGTATCAAGCGCCAGTGGATCATCGCCATCTGCAATCAGTGGCATCAGACGCCGCCGCTTGGTCTCGTTCTCGTCGATCAGTGCTTCGAGCAATACGCGCTCTTTTTCGATGGTGCCGAGTTTCGTTTTCTGCAAGCTGGTAAAGACGTGACCACGCATCGTTTCAAAGAAGACAGCCCCCAGCACTGGCATCGGGTAGTTCTTCGAGTTTGTGCAATTCGCCTTATTCAGGCCGCGTGTGTAACAACTCATGGTGGCAGTCGCATTCTTGCCATTGGCGTTTCGCTTGGCAAAGTTCCCGCCACACGTGGCACATACAACGATACCGGCCAGGGGGTTAGCCCGCGCATGCGTGACCGTCTCCTGCTTCCGCATCAGTTGCTGAGCTTGATGGAAAAGCACCTCATCGATGGCAGGATCAAAGACGTTCTTGATCAGGTCTGCTGGCGCCCTGATTGTCTTCCCAGAAACCTTGTCTACTCCCGCACTGTACTGCTGCCAGTGCCCAATCACGGCGACATTAGTCAGCAGCTTCCTTACAGATGAAGGATTGGCAAAATGCTTTGAGTGCTTACGCGCTAGCTCATGGATGCTTGTTCCACGGACGAATGCATCGAACACGTCATTTACTATGGCTGTTTCATCCGGCCCTTTGAGAGTGCCATCTGAGTTCAACCAGAAGCCGTTACGCCGGTTTATCCGCTGTCCCGCCTTCGCCTTCAGAGACCGCCCTGCAAAGCTTTCCTTAACCCGCCGTGCCAGTTGCCGACTGTACTCATAGGCTCCCAATGCTGCCCCAGCGAGCATAAAAAGCTGACTGCTGTTTACGCTGCCTTGGTTGTATCGGACGCCATCATTCAGCGTGATCAAGTCCACGCCACGCTCTACTACCGACTGGAGCATGGTCAGCGTCTGTATTGCCGGTAAACGAGAAAATCGGTCTAGGGTTTCGACAAGGATCACTGAGCCCGAGGGAATCGCACCGCTCTCGACCGCCTCAAGGATTTTGCCAAGATTCCCGCCCAGGTGATGGCCTTTGCTGGCGGACAACCCAAGGTCTTCATATCGCACATCGGACAAGGTGTAGTCAGGGTTACGGCTAATCCAATCCGCTGCCATCTGGCGCTGTCTACGGAGACTATCGCCCTCCTCTTGGGCCTTGCTCGAAAACCGCACATAAGAGATTGCCAACGGCATGAGTTCGCCCCTGCTCAAAACTAGAGGCTATCACTTTACTGAAGATTTTTCTGTGGTGTGCGGGATCCGGCAGGTCATTACATCGAGTTCAGCTACGGCCAGCCGCTGGGACCAGGGGCCAAACCGATCAGCGAAAGCTGAGCATGAAAAAACCGCCCGAGGGCGGTTTTTCTGTCAGCCAGTGCTGCCAGCGAGCGATCAGCCCCTGCCTGTCTTGTAGAGGTGCTCGTAGCAGAAGTTGGTGGCTTCGATATAGCCTTCTGCGCCACCGCAGTCGAAACGCTGGCCCTTGAATTTGTAGGCCAGCACGCAACCGTCCTGGGCCTGCTTCATCAGCGCGTCGGTGATCTGGATTTCACCACCCTTGCCCGGTTCGGTCTTCTCGATCAGTTCGAAGATGTCCGGCGTCAGGATGTAACGGCCGATGATCGCCAGGTTCGACGGCGCGTCTTCCGGCTTCGGCTTCTCGACCATGCTGTTAACACGGAAGATATCGTCGCGAATCGTCTCGCCGGCGATCACGCCGTACTTGTGGATCTCTTCCATCGGCACTTCCTGCACCGCCACGATCGAGCAGCGGAACTGGTTGTACAGCTTGACCATCTGGGTCAGCACGCTGTCGCCTTCGAGGTTCAGGCACAGGTCATCGGCCAGTACCACGGCGAACGGCTCGTCACCGATCAGCGGACGGCCGCTGAGGATGGCATGGCCCAGGCCCTTCATTTCCACCTGGCGGGTGTAGGAGAAGGTGCAGTTGTCGATCAGACGACGAATACCGACCAGGTACTTTTCCTTGTCGGTGTTGCGGATCTGCTCTTCCAGCTCGTAGCTGATATCGAAGTGGTCTTCCAGGGCGCGCTTGCCGCGGCCCGTCACCATGGCGATCTCGTTGAGGCCAGCCGACAGCGCTTCCTCCACACCGTACTGAATCAACGGCTTGTTCACGATCGGCAGCATTTCCTTGGGCATGGCCTTGGTTGCCGGGAGAAAACGAGTGCCGTAGCCAGCGGCGGGAAACAAGCATTTCTTGATCATGGAAGTCCCTGAATGAGAGAGGGTTATCGACGCCGAAGCAGTTTATCAGGACGCCCGCGGCTTACAACGGCAGGACGGTAATCACCTAAAACGTTTGCTCAGCCAGGCAGTCACAAACAGTGAAACCCACCGCAACGCGAGGTTCGCATGTCCATTGACAATGATTTGAAGAAAGAGGTTCTCACCCGCCTGCTGCACGCTCACCCTGCCGGCCTTGGCAAGGAGGTGCTGGATAATTTCCGCGGCGAACACGCGGTCGCCGATACGCTCAAGCACTTGCAGGACAGTGGGCTGATTCACGATGGTGCCGTCTCGGGCACTGCAGGTGAACTGTCCCTCAACTACCCCATCAAGCTCAGCTCATCAGGTGTCGAGACGGCCAAACAGCTCGACGCGTGATCCGTCGCTGGCCGATCACCACGTTCGATTGAGCTTTGCCAACAACGCCGTTTTCTCGTCCTGAGGAAACGGCGTTCTCGTCTCTGCCGCCATCCTCACCTCGACACGATCCACCCTCGCAAATGCTGTACACTCCCGCGCCGCGCTGAGCCGGGACAGGCATTGCAGAGCCCTCGCCTGCATCTGCAGACCGCCAAGTACCGCTCTTGCCACCGCTCGCCGAAACCGGCGGGCCGATCACTCAACATTTTCGGAACACGCCCGATGAAACACACCGCGACTTCCCTGCTGCTGGCGGGCAGCCTGCTGACTCCTGTGCAGACCATGGCAGACCTGCTGCTGTGGCAGGACAACAGCCTGACCTATCTCAACGGCATCGACTTCAAGATCGACCCGCCTCGCCAGCAGACGCTGACGTTCGAGCACGCCAGCGGCTGGAGCTTCGGTGACCTGTTCCTGTTCGTCGACGGCATCAAGTACAACACCGAGGCCACCAATGGCGCGGGCGACGGGCATACCTTCTACGGCGAGATCAGCCCACGCCTGTCGTTCGGCAAGATCAGCGGTGCGGACCTGTCGTTCGGCCCGATGAAGGATGTGCTGCTGTCCGCCACCTACGAGTTCGGTGAAGACGACGTCGACGCCTACCTGCTGGGCCCGGCCATCGACCTGGAGATTCCCGGCTTCGACTACTTCCAGCTCAACACCTACCTGCGCCGCCCCGATGGCAAGCGCGACGGCCGTAACGTCTGGCAGATCACCCCTGTGTGGAGTTACACCGTGCCGGTCGGCAATTCCGACCTAGTGATCGACGGCTTCATCGACTGGGTGGTCGACAACGACGACAGCTACCACGCCAACCTGCACATCAACCCGCAGATCAAATACGACCTGGCCAAGGCCATGGGCTGGGGCAAGAAATTCTACGTGGGCGTCGAATACGACTACTGGAAGCACAAGTACGGCATCGACAACGACAGCCCGCTGGGCGACGAAGTGCTGGGCGGCACCAACCAGAGCGCCATCAGCCTACTGGTCAAGGCTCACTTCTAAGGGGGTTGCCGGTCTTGCCGTCGGTAAAATGGCGGCCAGGCTACGCACGCCCCATGGACGAGCCCGTGGCGTGAATGATCTGGAAGATAGGGAGGATCGCACGGAGGGATCGCAGCCTGGAGCTGCAGATGGTGCCCCGAGCCGGAATCGAACCGGCAAGACCTTGCGGTCGGCAGATTTTAAGTCTGCTGTGTTTACCAATTTCACCATCGGGGCGGCGAAATGTGCGAGGGCTGGACTATATACACCCCCAGGCGGCGCTGCAAGGTTAAACGGCGCAATAAAAAGCCCCGTAAATCAGTGATCTACGAGGCTATTCAGTCGACCGCAGGCTGACCATGCAGTTGCGCTCGAATCGATACTGGCGTGCCGCAACCCGAAGCTGCGACCCGCTGGCGGCGATTTACTTGCTGCTACGACCGACCAGCAGGCCGATCAGCAGACCGAAGCCCGAGGCCACGGCGACGGACGTCCATGGATTGCTTTCGATGCGATCCTGAGCGTTACCGATGGTTTCACGACCCAGCTCGACGGCCTCGCGGCCCTTGTCGGTGATCGAACCCTTGGCTTCATTGAGCAGCGCGATCACTTTCTCACGAGCTTCGTGTGCCTTGTCACCAGAAAAGGACTCGGCATCGCCCAGCGCTTTGCTGGCCTGGTCGAGAAGTTTCTTCAATTCCTTGGCGCTTTCCTGTTGAAACTGATCCAGGCCGCTTTCCAGCGAAGTTTTACGAGCCATTAGCGAATACTCCATAAAGTGATTGACGCTATTTTGGAGGCGCCGCCGGCCGCCAGAGTTCAGGTTTTTTGCCGATCGCCGCCTTTGCGCACTCAGGAGTCCAGCTCGATGAGCCCGGTATAGGCGACATGGTCGCCGGCCATGCCGCGCACGCGAGCACGCAGATCGAAGGGCATGTCGTGCTTGAAAGTGACGGCATGGCCGATCAACTGGCCGTCCTCGTCGACCCGCTCACGCTCCTCCACCATCCAGGTTTCCAGCTCATCCTCGGTCAGCCCCAGCTCTTGCGCCAACAGCGAATGGAAGCGCTCGAGGTCGAGGCCATCGAATTTTCCACCGTCCATATCTTCATCCTCTTCACCAGTCAGTATTGCTAACTGAGGCTGCGGGATAGGGAGGCAGTTCACTCTGTCTGACCGCGAGCGCGGATGACGGCCTCAGGCCTCCTTGCGATCGCTCCCTGAATTCAGCGTGCGCAGATCCTGACGCAGCTGCGCCACCAGCTGGGATATCTGCCGCGAGGTGGAGAGTTCGGAACGGGATATGCCGGTGACATTCAGATAAACCTGCGATGTGACCGGATCCCGAATCTGGATGGTTACCGATTCACTACCATCGATGGAGCAGTTGCAGGCCAGCGGTAGAAACGCACATTCGACAATGTGGCGCTGCTCGAGAACGGACATCATCTTGGAAACTCCTTCCTCACGTTGATGACCCCTCAAGTCTAGTTCGCGCAAATAAACTGGCATGAGGCATTTCGTCCCGCCTGTCGGCTGGCCAGCATCGCCTATCGAAATCCGTCGTTGCCACCTGATTCAACCGTTGGTAAGCGACCCTGAACCTTGCCTCTGCGACACCCCTCACTATTGCGTTACCTCCATGCGGAGGTACATCCAGATGAGGTGTCACATGCACGCGTACAACAATGTTGAAGGTACCGAACGCCTGCTCTCGCTAGCCGTAGGCGTGGTGGGTGCAGTCAGTGGTATCAGGCAGGGTGGAGTCGTCGGGCTGATCAAGATCGCGGCGTCGGCGCTGATCGCCCAGCGTGGCATCACCGGGCATTGCCAGCTCAAGGACTTTCTGAGCGCCGCTGAAACGGAAGGAACGCCCTACGAGCGACACGCCCCCGCCGCTGACCGCGATGACGTGACTATCAGCCGCCAGGCGCAAGACAGGGAGGCGCAGATGGATAACGCGCTCGAGGAAACCTTCCCGGCCAGTGACCCTATCTCGCCGTAGGGCTACCGCCTACCGGTCATGTGGCCAGTACGATGAGCATGTTGGTAGGCGTCATTCTTGGCACCAGTTGCCGAACATCAGCTGGGGTTTCGACCTTGAAGAACACCTTGTAGCCACTGCCGTCCGGGTAGGGGCGGGAGTGCGTGACCCAGGTGGAGACCACACTTTCGGCCAGGCCGGTATCGGTAGCGATTTTCGGAAAGGGAATACTTCGTGCATTCATGTCGAGCTCCTTCTCGTTGATTCGGATAGCGCTGCGCTACCTTGCCGGTTTTCCTTACCGGATGCCCAACCAGGTTGGCATGCAATATCACTATGCCACAATTCGAAGCGTTCGATCACCTAGCACCGGAGCGAAATAGTTGTCGCAGAACAAGAGCGCGAATGCACCCTGCTCAATCTCCCCCGCCGCCGCCGTCGCCACCACCGCCAGCATCCGCCGAAACATCGTTGTCGGTAATCATGGTGCCGCCCGAGCCGCCACTGGAGCTACTGGAATCGCGTTCGGCCTTGCGCTTCTTCGCGGCAGGCCTGAAGTAGGCATAGAGCACGCTGATGGCGAGCACGGCCAGCACCACAAGATAAATCCAGTCAATTGCGCTGAGCATCCTCACCTCCATCCATTGATGGCTGACCTGATGTTACGCCATTCGCTTTTCCGGCGTGACACGGCCCACAGCAAAATGAATAAACAGCCGATCGTCCAGGGATATGAACTATTGTGCTGCATGGCATCAAATAGCTATTACCACCCAACATGGAGCAGCCTACCGTGACCAAACCAGTATTCAACGCTCGCACCGCTGACAAGTTCGTGGTTCGTTTGCCGGACGGAATGCGCAAGCGCATCGAAGACCTGGCCAATGAGAATTACACCAGCATGAACACCGAGATCATCCGGGCTATCGAGGCACACCTCGAAGGCCAGGCACGCCAGTCCCTGCTGATCGACGCCCTGGAAGCGAAGCTCAAGAGCGAACTGCAAACTGCAGCCAAGGCCGGCAAGAAGGTTCAGGAGCCCAATATCGATTACCTCGACGGCCTCAAGACGGGTACTCGCTGATCCAGTCAGCCTGGCTTCCCGTCGTATAGAGACCCGGCCCCGCCCACGCGGGGCTTGAGCCGGGGCAGCGCCCGCCTTGCCTGAGCGTCAAAACCATTTCAGATATTGGCTGTGGCGAACTGCAGCCACACCGAGAACGCGCCCAGAATCCCCCAGAAGCCGCTGAACAGCCAGGGCGAGCGCAGCGAGAACAGTAGCGACTTGCGATAGCGCTCTTCACACGCCTCGGTTTCGCAAAACAACGGTGAGTCGTCATAGGCGTGACCGAACCGCGGCTCGCTGCGCAAGAGCGTGTCCTGCTTGAACTGCCAGTGCCCGATGATAGCCGCCGAGGCCCTGATGCCAGGCCATGCGCTCAGCGAACTGACGATGCCCAGCAAGGCCAGCAGAGCCGGAATGATCAGGGTGAACAGATCGCCCCAGGTCTCATTGGTATTGGCCATCGATGACGCGTAGGCAATCACCAGAAACGACTGCGCACCCAGGTAGGCGTTGGTGCGGCTCGATAGCTGGCCAGTTTCGTAATGAATTTCCCGGCGGTAGAAGTCCAGACGCTCTTTCGGCGTGCCGAACATCATGGAGTCGCTGGCGGACGTTTCCGCTTCGGGTGCATCGGGTATGGCGATCAGGGAGGACACAAGGGTTACCGCGGCAATGAATACACTCCTTGGAAAGCCGCAGTGGGTAGCCGTTCACATTGATCGTCCCAGGCAGATGCGCTCGAAGCGCCGGAGCGCCCCGAGTCGCATTGCGGCCGGGGCGCAGCGCTTACCACTGCCCCGATAACAGGCAGGTCAGCGCCTGGATACCGCTGAATTGGTACCACGGATCCGGGTCACTGCAACCATTCTGCAACAGCGCCACCTCCATATGCTTGGCGTCTTCAGGACGACTCGCACTGGCGAACGGAGTCTGCACCGCAGGCTTGGCCGGCACACTGTCCAGCGCAACCTTGGCGGGCATGACGATCGGTGCCGCGCTCGCACTGGCTTGTGCGGTAACGGCAGTCATGGCGGTCAGAGTGACAATGGCGCTGAAGCCCAGCGCTCGGTAAAGGCTTTTCATGATGGAGTCCTTTGCGTCCGAGGGATATGCCGCACGCACCACGGCGGCAGATCCATACTGGCGGCAGGCACACATCGCAGCCATAACGCAGGTGTTCTAATAGCGCATTGCCGCGCGATCCCAAAACAGCGCTTCAGCGCCAAGGCAGTAATCGGCGATCATTGACGGCTCATGGCCGCTCGATGACGAGCAGCATTGGAATCGGCCTCCCACCAGCGCCGACAGCGATGGCGGATCTTCATGGGGCGATAGCGGGTAAACGGACGGGAAACAGGCACTATGGGACAGCGTCAAACGCAGATATTGAAACATGACCTCAAGGCAGTCGCAGAAGACCTGAAATGGGCATCTGTCGACCTGGTCAAAATTGCCGAACGCCTCAGAGGCACCGAGAACGAAGCGGACGCCTGGGCCATTCTTCGTATGGTCGGCGTACTGATCAATGGCGAGGATCGGCTCAACAAATATGCAGGCGAGGTGAAGTCCGGGCGGATCGTCAGAACCAAGGGATGATGAATCGCACCGAAGCCGCGATTGGGACGGCGTGCTGATTTACAGCACCCCGCCCACAGAAGCGTGAAAACGCCCCCATAAGGGAACCCGACACGGCGCGAAGAGGCGGCCGCTATCGGTCGCTCATGCCGTGGCGTCACCTCGCCAGCGTGGCTTCATGTCCCGGGTTTTCAGATCGATCTCGAAGAACTTCCATTTCCGCCCAAAAGCTTCGGAAATCGCCATCAAATCGCAGGCAAAGAAAAAGCCCCGTAGTCAGTGACTACGGGGCTTTCTGTTTGGAGGCTGAGGTCGGAATCGAACCGGCGTTCACGGATTTGCAATCCGGTGCATAACCACTCTGCTACTCAGCCTTTAAACCGAACGGGCCGTACTTGACGGCCCGTTTAAATTGGAGCGGGAAACGAGACTCGAACTCGCGACCCCGACCTTGGCAAGGTCGTGCTCTACCAACTGAGCTATTCCCGCTTGTCTTGTCGACGGGCGCCATTCTATAGCTTCGTAACGCCCAGTCAAGCCTTTGATTCAAAAAAGTTATTTCTTTTCGGCGGTCACGCTGAGGTGCGGCCAGGCGGCCAGCAGGTATTGCACCATCGACCACAGGGTCAGCACGGCAGCGACGATCAGCAATACGTAACCGATCAGCACCCAGAAGCCGAACAGCGGCGGATTGCCGAGCAGGATCACCAGCGCCACCATCTGCGCAGCGGTCTTCCACTTGCCCAGGTTGGAGACGGCGACATGCGCCCTCGCCCCCAGCTCGGCCATCCACTCGCGCAACGCGGACACGACGATCTCGCGGCCAATGATGATAGTCGCCGGGACGGTCAGCCACAGGTTGGCATGTTCGGCGACCAGCAACACCAGGGCGGTGGCGACCATCAGCTTGTCGGCAACAGGGTCGAGGAAGGCGCCGAACGGCGTGCTCTGCTCCCAGCGACGTGCCAGGTAGCCATCGAGCCAGTCGGTGACGGCGGCAAAGGCGAAAACCGCGCTGGCAGCCCAGTAGCTCCACGAAAATGGCATGTAGAACAACAGGATGAAGATCGGGATCAGCAGAACGCGGAGCACCGTTAGGAGGTTGGGGATATTCATCGGCTCGACTGGGCGGTTAAGTGAGGCGGCATTCTACTCGCTGTGCAGGGCTGCATAAATCAACCCAGCGAGCTTTTTACTGATACCGGGCGCTTTGGCGATTTCTTCCGCACTGGCACGGGACAATTCTTGCAGACCACCAAAGTGGTTGAGCAGTTCACGGCGGCGCTTTGGCCCGACGCCTGCCACCTCTTCCAGGCTCGACGTGCGGCGTGTCTTGCCGCGCCGGGCACGGTGCCCGGTGATGGCGAAACGGTGCGATTCATCGCGGATCTGCTGGATCAGGTGCAGGGCCGGCGAATTGCCCGGCAACGTGAACTCGTGGGCGGCGTCGTTCAGGTACAGGGTTTCCAGGCCTGGCTTGCGCGTCGTGCCCTTGGCCACACCGAGCAGAATGAGCTCTGGAACCTCGAGGGTGGTCAGCACTTCGCGGGCCATGGCCAGCTGGCCCTTGCCGCCGTCGACCAGCAGAATGTCCGGCAGCTTGCCTTCGTTCTGCTTGATCTTGCTGAAGCGGCGGGTCAGCGCCTGGTGCATGGCAGCATAATCGTCACCACCGGTCACGCCTTCGATGTTGTAGCGCCGGTAGTCCGACTTGATCGGGCCTTCGGGGCCGAAGACCACGCAGGAGGCCACGGTCGCCTCGCCGCTGGAATGGCTGATATCGAAGCACTCCAGGCGCTGCGGGACTTCGTCCATGTCCAGGGCTTCGGCCAGGGCATCGAAGCGCCCTGCCATATGGGCACGGTTGGCCAATCTGGCTCCCAGCGCCTGCTCGGCGTTGGTCACCGCCAGTGCCTGCCAGCGCGCTCGGGTACCGCGGACGCGGTAGCTGATGCCCAGTTCACGCCCACGCAGCTCCTGAATGGCGGCGATCAGCACGGGATAGTCTTCGTGGGGCGCGTTGACGATCAGCTCGGTGGGCAAATCGCGCTCCTGAGTGCCCAGGTAGTACTGACCGAGAAACGCCACGAGCACGTCCTGGGTCTCTTCTTCGATGGCCACCTGGGGAAAGAAATTCTTGCTGCCCAGCACGCGCCCGCCGCGCACGCTGATCAGGTGCACGCAGGCGCCGCCGGGGTTGACCATGGCCGCGATGACATCCACGTCGCCGGTGCCGCCTTCCATGCTCTGCTGGTCCTGCACGCGGCGCAGCAGTGCCATCTGATCACGCAGCTCGGCAGCCTTCTCGAAATCCAGTGTCATCGAAGCCTGCTGCATGTTGGTGGACAGCTCGGCATTCAAGGCGTTGCTGCGCCCCTCCAGGAACATCACCGAGTGCCGTACATCCTCGGCGTACTCGGCCGGCTCGACGAGGCCGACGCAAGGCGCCTTGCAGCGCTTGATCTGATACTGCAGGCACGGCCGGGTGCGGTTCCTGTAGTAGCTGTCTTCGCACTGCCGTACCAGAAAGGCCTTCTGCAGCAGCGCCAGGCTTTCACGGATCGCGCCGGCGCTCGGATACGGCCCGAAATAGCGGCCCTTGCGGTTCTTGGCCCCGCGATGAATGTCCAGACGCGGGTAGTCGCCATCCGACAGGAAAACGTACGGATAGGATTTGTCGTCACGCAGCAGGATGTTGTACGGCGGCCGCCACTCCTTGATCAGCGTCTGCTCGAGCAGCAGCGCCTCGGTCTCGTTGGCGGTGATGGTGGTTTCCACCTGGGCGATCTTGCCGACCAGCGCGGAGGTCTTGGTCGCCAACCCGGTCTTGCGAAAGTAGCTGGCAAGACGCTTCTTCAGGTTCTTGGCTTTACCGACGTAGAGCAGATTCGAGCTCGCGTCGAACATGCGGTACACGCCTGGACGACCGCTGCAGGTGGCGAGAAAGGCACTGGCATCGAACACGGGAGTGGCTTCAGCTGGTGGCATCGACCATGCCGTGACGCACTGCAAGCAACGCCAGCTCCACATCGCTGGTGATCGCCAGCTTCTCGAAAATTCGATAACGGTAGGTGTTCACCGTCTTGGGCGACAGGCAGAGCTTGTCTGAGATGCTCTGCACCTTCTGGCAACCGGCGATCATCAGAGCGATCTGGATCTCGCGTTCGGAGAGCAGATCGAACGGCGAATTGCTGCTCTGCGGCTGGAACGACTTGAGGGCCAGTTGCTGGGCGATCTGCGGGCTGATGAAGCGCTGCCCACTGAACACCATGCGAATGGCCTGCACCATTTCTTCCAGCGCGGCGCCTTTGGTCAGATAACCGGCCGCACCGGCCTGCAGGAGACGGGTCGGGAATGGATCCTCTTCGCACACGGTGACGGCCACGACCTTGAGGTCGGGGTGGCTGCGAATCAGCTTGCGGGTCGCTTCCAGGCCGCCGATGCCTGGCATCTTCACGTCCATCAGAACGACATCGGGCTTCAGTTCACGGACCTTCTTCAGCGATTCTTCGCCGGAGCTGGCCTGGCCAATGACCTGCAGGCCTTCTATATCGGCCAGCATGCGTGAAATGCCCGTGCGAACGAGGTCATGATCATCGACAACCAATACCTTAATCAAACGAACACCTCGTACCTGCGCGAGCGCCGCACAGCGACTACCTGAGAGAAATGCACCATAACAAAAAACCTGACGCCTGAGTTAGCTCTGCACGTCAATTCACCAGCGCCAATTATAAGTTGATGGCGCAGCAGCCTCATCTGCCGGCTAGCGTGACCGGGGAATGGCAGCAATGCCCGCGAATAGCGCTCGCCCAAATAAGCAGCAAACGCCCCGCTGAACGCCCTGCGCCTAGGCATCATCACCCACCTGCCGGCAGCCGGAATAAATACGCACGGATGCCACTGCCCTGGTGGCGGCAGGCTTCGCCTCACGCACCGCAGCGCCAGGCATCAGCGTCATCGACCTGTAATCGCCAGGGCGGACACTCACGCAGTGCCAGGGCGAATAATTTAAGCGGAACGCCAACCACGCGGCACCGCTCTCAAATTACAGACCGTGAAACATACCGAGGGAAATCGCATGGACATGCTCATCAAGCAACTCAAGACCGTAACCGCTGGCCGTTACCACATCATCACGGAAACCTCCTCGGAGGGTCTGCAGGTCGACTGCCTCGATCTGCAATGCAACCTCGTGGCCACGCGCCGGCTGTCTGCCGCGCAGATGCAGAACAAGATCCTGATGACCGCCGTCTACGCGGACCTGAAAGGCTCTCTGGGCTACTGACAGCTGATTGGCAACGGTTCTGCCGAGTGGAAAAACCAATTGCCATGCGCTGCCCCTGTGATGCGGCCTCACGCAAGTGACTGGCCGCACCTGCATAGATGAGCGGCTCAAGCCATTGCACGGATGGCGGCGCGTGCTTCTCATCCCTCTCAATCAACACCCCTCGCAAAACGACAAGGCAGAGTGACATTTGTCGATCTCGCCATTACTGTATGCACATACAGCAATAAAGGCGAGTACTCATGGCAAAAGGCACCTCATCAGCTGCAGCGACACCCTCCTCCTACGAATTGCTTGGCGCCCGGGTTTCGCGGGCCATCAATTCACCGGCCGCGCAAAAATCCCAGACAGCCGTACTGCTCCATGCAGAGGGTGACAGCCCCGATGACTGGGCGCGCATCCTGGAAGAAATCGGCGAGAACGATAACGTCACGATCGCCCACCGGGACGACGGTTACCAGCTGTTCTGGACGGTCCCAAAAGATGACTGACCGGTCGCAAAAATAGCCTGAACAAAGGCGACAAGACTCATTCTATTTTGATCATGCCCTGATAGCACGATGCCTCGACAGGTCGCGCATCAGGCATGCATCCCCATTCGCTAGATGAGCCTCGCCATGATCTGGATCGCAATCGCCATAACCGTATCGCTGGTATCTCTGCTCGGTGCAGGTGCCTACACCCTGCTGCAGATTCTTGGCGAGTTCAGCCAGAACTGACTCCAGGCACCGCGATACCACCTCGCGACTGCATCGACATCGAGACGACCGGACAGCCGGCATACACCCGCCAGCCGATGCGCCGGTGCCCTCGCCCGCGACATATTCGAGCTCGCAGGCGTCACTCCGATGAATACCTGATACCCCCCCTCGCACTGTGGGGGGAATGGCACTAACCTAGCCGGCGATATCCCCCTTCCCGCATCAGTAGAAGCTCATGTCAGAAAACTCGCTCAGCATAAGCCTGCTGCTGCCCGCCGGTACTTCTCTGGCAAGCAAGCTCAGCCACGAACTCATTGAGCATCTACCGGTAGGCGTTTATCTCTGCAATTCAGCGGGCGTGGTGGTGGCATACAACCACAAGGCCGCGGAAATCTGGGGCGAGGCTCCCAAGCTGGGCGATAGCCAGATCAAATTCTGCGGGGCACACAAGCTGCTCACCCCCGAAGGCGTGCACATCCCCCATGAACTCACGCCGCTGGCGGATATTCTCGTCACCCAGAAAGCCGTGACCAACTTCCGCACCATCGTCGAACGCCGCGATGGCACCCGTGTGCCGGTGCTGGCCAATATCGTCCCGTTGTTCGATGAGAGCGGCACCATGCTGGGCTTCATGAACAGCGTGCAGGACCTTCGCCAGCAAGTCGCCCAGGAGCTCAACCAGCAGCATCTGGAGAGCGCCCTGTTCCAGTCGCAGAAAATGGAAGTGGTCGGCCAGATCACCAGCGGCCTCGCCCACGATTTCAACAACCAGCTGGCCAGCATGTCCATGGCCCTGTCACTGATGGAGAAAGATGTAGAGACCGCTGGCTCCAGTCGCCTGAGCAAGTATTACGATCTCTGCAAGGAGGCGGTGGATCGAGCCACCTCGCTGGCCGACAACCTGCTGCGCTTCTCTCGCAAGCGCGCCAAGAAACTGGAGCGCATCGACCCCAACCAGGTACTGCTGGGCATGGCTTCGCTGATCCGCACCGCGGTCGGCAGCAAGGTCGTGATCAACCTCAGCCTGGCGCCGGACGCACGCTTTCTGAAGGCCAACAAACAGCAATTGGAAAGCGCCATCCTCAACCTGGCCATCAACGCCCGGGATGCCATGCCAGACGGCGGCACCCTGACCCTAAGCACCCACGATGCCAACCTCGACCGCACCAACTTCACCCATCACAACTCCAACTTCCAACCGGGAAGCTACGTGGTGATCAGCGTGGTCGACGAAGGCTGCGGCATGGCGCCCGAGGTGCTGGACAAGGTCTTCGCGCCCTTCTTCACCACCAAGGCAGACGGCAAGGGCACCGGCCTGGGGCTCTCCATGGTGCGCGGCTTCGTCAATGAAATGAACGGCCAGCTCACTGTAGAAAGCGAACCAGGCCGCGGCAGTTGCTTCCGCCTGCACTTCCCCAGCTATGGAACCGAGCACTCCATGGCCATCGATGGGGCTGAGGAGTAAGCGGACAGGAGAGATACGGTTCGCCTATGCCCTAGCGACCGCTTGATCCATATGAGTGACTGGCTCCACTCGGTCGCAGACAAGAACGGGCAACAGACTCGAGCGGTTCAACCCATCAGGTTCGGCGCTGGAAACTATGCGGTTAAAAAGCAGAGTGGGTGGCTTTGGGTCTTGAGGCGAGGCTGGCTAATGGGTGTCCCCTTTTCCCCTATTTAGCCATCCAGCAATGTTTTGTGAGGATTCTGAATAAACTGATACGCTTTAGATTTCAAAAACTCCTCATACAAAGATAAATTTGAGGGAGCAATTACTCGACCACCTTCCTTTAATATGACGACGCACTTACATTCTTCTGCTAGTGATGAAAAAAAGTAAATACTTTTATTTACATCGGCACGCGCATCAACCATACAAATTACTTCATCCTTCCAAAACTCTACCCTTACCTGCCCATCAATACCAAAGAATTCGGCATCTACACTCCAAGAAGGTAAAGAGGGAAACATATTAGAAACATATTCCCTTAACTGAAGCCACCCTCCACCCCAATAATCAATGAACTCCTCAGAAATCTCTTCCTCAAAAAGAGTATCAACATCACGTGATTTAAATTGCTCCAAATATAGAGGAGAAGAGCCATCCTCTCTCAAAATCTTGTCCTGCGGAACGAGAAAGAAAACGAATTGCCAAATTGCCACATCAACTACCCCTACATCTAGGCTGTCTAACCGAGCCAATTGTATCTAAAACATATTTTTTCTGTATGAAAATTGGTTCTAGGAATTGGGAAACTGACCTTCTTGCATATAAACTCAGACGTCTCTCCTAGAAACCTTGCCGCAGTCAGTCGATTATTACCTACTACGACATGAGGCACACTATTGATCTCCACATACTGAATAACTGGATCCTTGAGCCCATCCTGCCGCATACTTTTAACTAGCTTTCTAAAATTATTATCTGTCATTGCATCAGTGACGCTTGAAGTAACCTACCTGAAAAGGCGTATCTTCGATTTTCTTCGCCGCTTTCTTGCCCTCGCTACCGAGCGAAGCCATGATAACCACAGCAGCTAGCGCGTACACATCTCTTTTAGTTTGTGAAACAGAAGAATCGGGTTCAGACCACTTAAATAAAAAATACATCACGACCGGTAACAGGGCGCCATTTGGACCAGGCGGTCGTTGGTATAGGGGCGTATTCAAAGCCAGCGATAACTATTTAAAAGAGCTGAAGCCACCTGCTTAGTATCCGCACCTGTTCGGACATGGTGTTCGACGCTGCGGGACAACAACGGATCATCACAGATGTAAATTCCAAATTATCAAAGAGCTTGTTATCTAACCGTAATCTGATCCCGGCGCAATGCGACTTCAATTATTTCTATCGTGTTCTGACCCTGATTTACAACCCCTCAATTCTGGCAAAGACAGCACTTCATCGTACTGTGGCCAATCTTCCCTTGCGCGCTTGAGCACACCTTGCATCAACTCGTCCAACTCAGGTACTGGTTGCTCGGGCGGCAATTGGTCAAAGGGCGCGGCCAGTAGCGGATGATCGATCTTCTGCGGATTGGCTAAACCTTCCCACTGGCGCAGGCGCAGGATATAGAGAATTTCCACCGGCACGCGCTCCAAGTGCCAGTCCTGATTGAAGTCGTAGGAATTCTTCTGGCTCTCTTTGCCGGTTTGCCAAGTGTGGCGGTCACACGCGGCCAACAGACAGGGCATCAGGTCGTCGGGACTGGGAGTGCGCCACTCGGCCAACAAGGCTTCGTAGATGGGTTCGTCATAAGCATAAGCAGGCCATTGATGCGAGACATCACCCACCCAATCGGCAAACACACGCAGCATAAAGGCTTGGGCGCGGCGGTGTTGCTCTTCGTACTCAATCACTAATTGATGCCCACGGTTGAGAGCCGCATGGGTGAGATAGCCCTGATGGATGACAGCATTCTTCCAGCCTAGGATCGCCATGGAGGCCATCATATTGGTGGTGGTCTGGATGCTATAGTTTTGGCGACGTCGATCATTGCCTGCCGCTTTGGCAATAATGTCGAACTGGCCCGCCCAGAAGAACAACTGCCAAATTCCTACTTGGTAATAGCGCAACCAATGGGCCAACTCTAGAAGCCATTGCGGATTATCTGGTGCGGTTGCCAATACCCTGTGGGCTCGTGTGACGGCCATCCATTCGGAGCTACTACGCGTAACGTTGTCACTATTTGGTACAGGCATTGATGGCTTCGCAAATACATCGCCGCGCTCAACATATTCACGGATGCCATTCAACTCGTATTCATCTGATACGTGTGGCCCCTTGGCTATGCGCCCCAGCACACTTTTGTAAGAAGGCCATTTCGGGTTTACGCCCGAGCGCTCGCACTGAATTATTTCTTGGACCATGGCTCCACCTTAAATTCTGCAACACCTGTTTTACCAAAGACCGGCAGACCGACTTTGACGGTCACGCCTTGAACCTTGGATTTCCCTGAGTCCAACGCCGCTTGCAAAGCGTCTCTCAGTGCTGGGTCTGAATTTGATTTCGATGCATTATTCAACCCATTCTCTCAACCTCGCCTCGGGATCTCTCAGGGGACTCTTTGCGCCATCCAGCCTGCCCCTATCGATTGCTTTGGCTGCATCGGTCGTTGGAGAAGGCGTAGGCACTTGATATATGTCGCCGGGCACATTGCCGTTGATGAATGACAGCTTGATGCCTAGAATTCATATCGGCTGCTTTTTGGGCTCGGTGTATGTTCGCAACTATCACCGCAGACCAAGATCGGCCTCTCTTCTTAGAATCAATCAGTTAAGGGCTAAATAAGTGCCATTCAAATCTTTCCATTTTTACCTTTCCTCCCCTATTCTGTAACCCAAACGTATCATCTCAGTTGGGAATAAAGGCTGCATAATCACCCTATCGTTAAAAATCAACAGCTTTGGAGACAACGCTGTAACAGCGTAGATATTCTCCGCAATCAGCTTCAAATTTGTGCAAAATAAAGGAATCTCAGCATCATCCGCCAGAACGTACACACCATCTATTTTATTAGCAACTCCACTCAGCAACTCTTCAATACCATCGTAATCTTTAAAGCTCAACTCCTCCCATACAACCCCATTCTTTGAGACTGGATATTTTTTTAACACATTCATCGCCGCAACAAAACCATCTCCATCAATCACTCTAAAATCGGCACCAAGTGCTTCTTTACATTCTTCGAATAGAGTCATCTGATTACCTATTTAGCATTTCCAATATTGCCTCAAAGGCCTTCTCATTACCATCAAAAGGTATAACCAGCTTTACTGCTTTGCCAGGGCTTTCACCTCGAGTATAGCCCCATACATTTATGTGAGTACCTTTTGAATGCAAAAATGCAAAAGGGGACAGATTTATTTTTCTGACACTTTCCTAGGCCTCCCCTGACCCCGTAGTTCTATCCGTTGCCCGTAAACTCTCTCTATTTCATCAACTCCATATAACGAATACGACGCCTTTCAGGCGTATTGCCAAGTGCGATGAAGCAAGGGTCAATATCCAACCAATCACTGTCCGCTTGATCAGTGGCGCGCATCTGGTAACTCGACCAGAGGTAGTCACCTGCCTCGGCAACCATACGGGCCCGAACCGGGTCTAACTCGATATAGCGGCAGCAGGCAAGCAAGCAGGCGTCTGACTCGGCCACACTGGACTTGTAACGGCTCTCCCAGAGAGTGCCGGTGCGCCCTTCCAGACGATTTCTATACCGCGTGGCACGCGCTGCCAGGGCCTTCATCAACTGCCCCAACCCAGCGATGGCCTCACCGGGCGCCAGCAGCAGATGAACGTGATTCGTCATCAGGCAGTAGGCATAGACTTTGATCCCAAAGACGTCTTTCAACTCGCGCAGATCAGCAATGTAACGTTGATAATCCTGATCGCCGACAAAGACCACCTGCCGATTATGGCCTCACTGCACTACGTGATGCGGGTAGTTAGGCACCACAATGCGTCCCATCCTTGGCATAACAACCTCCTTCCATTGAGGCTTTCAGCTTAGTCCATCAGCAATAAAATAAATCTGCCCCTTTTCCTTAAGGCAGCGGTACACCTGGGAACACTTTATTCCACAATATTCCCATCAAGTAGCTTTTAGCATCACTTTTATCATCTGCTGGATAGACAACATAACTGTCATTATCAAGCAACTCAACCCAAAGAGCAGATTGATCATTAAAAAGCCCAAGCAATTCATGCTCTATCTTTTTTCTCTGACGCTTATCATTTAGCACACGCCCCAAAGCAGCGAACGCCTCACTTTCATCCAAACCAGCATCCACCGAAAATATAGAGCAGAGTAGGTTTTTTATAACGGGATAATCCTGCATTACATCACCTAGATGGGAATATAGGAAGAAAAGGGGACAGATTTATTTAATCTTGGGCCATCCCAACCACTCGAAAATAAATCTGTCCCCCTTTCCGCTTATATTCGCGTGTGCCTTACTTCAGGGCAATCTCTAAGGCGCGGTCAATCATAGCCTTGTCGATCATAGGTACAAAGTTCAAGCGATTACCTGCAATGAACATTCGTTGATAGTCTTCGAGTGTGTCGCTGTCTTTCGACCACGCTAGAGCTACTAAATGGCATACCTGCGACATGCTAGGGCTATTAGGCCTATTATGCCTAAACTCTTCGATAGCCTGTCCGATCTCCTCAGCATCTATCTCAGCTAGCACCTCCTCTATTAACCTAGTGAAAGTGACTGGTGCTTGCTCTATCGAATCCACTTCTTCATTTTTCTGAAACCAGCGCAGCGAAACAAAGCTCTTGGGTCGCTCCTTCATAATGAAGTTAGCTACCTTAGCAAAATCTTTATGACTGACAGAGCAATCCATACCCAACCAAATGCGGCCAGACGGACGATTTCTTATAAATGGCTCAGCTTGGATAACGAAGCCATTTCTCTCCGCCTCCCAAAATGCCCCATCTCGATCCGCCTTCCACTTTCCACCATTTTTTTCAATAGCTTTACCAATTAGGATATCAACTTTCATAACCCACGCGCCGTCACTTGATAAATAGGAATTCCATTAGGGTAGCCCTGTTGCCTTAACGGCACGTTCGGCTTAATACCGAGCATGCGTGCTATAGGACGCGACGGCAATGCGTTGCCAGCCAATATCTGAGGATATATCTCATTTTGTCGTGTTGCATTCACTGCTCCACCGGTCTTCATCTCGATAATGATCGGATCGCCATTAGGTCGCAGAGCGACAAGATCCGTGTGAGTATAAGTCTTCCCTCCGCTATCATAGAAACGAGCACCATTTCCTTTGACTGTATATCCCTGTTCACGCAGCTGACCAGCAATATCATCAAGGTTTGCATTGTGATTTACGGTTCGCTGTTGCAGCGTAATACGCGGAGCAGACGCATTGTTTGTATATTAGGGGGACATATTAGGGGACAGACCCCGATTTCACAGTCACCCCCTAACTTTCGACAA